>JAFEDM010000023.1 GCA_018241625.1 Pseudomonadota bacterium
CCAGAACCGCGAATTGAGGATCTCGGTGGTGCCGCTGGTGCTGCGCGACAGGGCCGAGGTCGGCCGGTCACCGGTGAGCAGGGAGTCGGACTTCGACCATTCCACGTCGAGGGCGACGTTGCCCTTGCCGCCGTCGAAGTTGCGCCCGGCGGTGGCGCGCAGGCTGTACTGCGGATAGTCGCCGCGGGAGGTCTGGCCGCCCTGGGCGTCCATCTCCAGGCCCTGGAAGTTCTGGCGCAGGACGTAGTTGACCACGCCGGCGATGGCGTCGGAGCCGTAGACCGCCGCGCCACCCGCCTGGACCACGTCCACATGATCGATCAGGCCGACGGGGATCAGGTTGGTGTCGACGCCCGAGCCCGAGCCCGAGGCCGTGCCGGTGACCGGCGTGGCGGAGGTGACGAACCGGTGGCCGTCCACCAGGGTGAGCGTGCGGCCCGGCCCCAGGTTGAACAGGTTCGGGAAGGTCTGGCCGCCGCCGGAGGCGACGCCGGGGCCGGTGGACAGCGCCTGGGCCGGGGTGATCGAGGTCAGGTCGTTCAGGGCCTGGCCGGCGGTGACGAAGCCGCGGTCGTTCAGGTCCTGCGCGGTGACCATTTCCACCGGCGCCGGCGTGTCGGTGGCCGCCTGGCGGATGCGTGAGCCGGTGACCACGACCTCGGAGGCCGTATTGTTCGAGGCGGCGGCCTCGCTGGTCTGCGCCGCGGCCGGCTGGGCGGCGAGGCCCGCCGCCAGAACCAATCCGCCGACGGTGGTCGAGGCGAGCAGCCGGCGCCGAACAGAGCGCATGTCCATGGTATCCCCCAAGTTCTCGTCGGCGTCCCGCGACGCCCACGTTGACGTCTATCGCGCGCAGAGCCACCGCACCCTGTAGCGAAACCTAGTCGCGAGACGCCGGTTTTTCTTTTCGTTCTTGAAAGCGTCACTCAAGCGTCAAACATGGCCTATGCGCAGCCGGGGGTGGTTCTGCATGACCAATGCGTGAACCTCGCGAAGGAGGCGGGAATCGCGTCCCGCCGTTCGGAGCCTAACCGCGGTGGGGATAGGCCTTGAGCGCCTTGCCCAGGCGCGACAGGCCGCGGTCCAGCGCCTCGGGCTGGCCGCTGCCGAAGCCGATCCGGATATGGCCCGGCTGTCCGAAAAACTCGCCGGCGGGCGCCACGACGCCGTGCTCGCGCCACAGCCAGTCGGCCAGGGCGCGCGTGTCCTCCACGCCCACGACGCGCGGGAAGTACATGCAGCCCTGGGCGGGCAGGTCGCCGTCCAGCAGGCCGTCCGCGAGCATGCGTCCGACATGGTCGGAGACGACCGGCCGCGCGTCGGCCAGCAACCTGCGCCAATGGGCGTCGAAGACCTCGCGGCGTTCCAGCACCAGGGCCGCGACGGCATGGGCCAGCTTGGAGACCCCGTAGTCGCCCTGCGGCGTGGCCGCGTTGATCCTGGCGGTCATCTCAGGGGCGGCGACGGCCCAGCCGCACTTCAGCGCGAACAGGCCCTGGACCTTGGTCAGGCTTCCGACGCTGATGAACTCCGGCGCGACCGTGGCCGCGTAGACGCCGTTTTCGACGAAGTCGGCGTAGACTTCGTCCACCAGGATCGGAACGCCGGTCTTGCGGGCGACGGCGGCGAGCGCGGTCAGGGTGGCGGCGTCGATGACCGCGCCGGACGGATTGTGCAGTTGGGTCAGCACCACCAAGCGGGTGTCCGGCCGGATCAGGGTCTCGAGTTCCGCCGGATCGACCCGATAGTCGGGCGCACGACGCGGCAGGTCGGTGACCGTGGCGCCGGCGTCGCGCGCCAGCATGGGCAGCAGGTCGAAGCACGGCCGCTCGATGATCACATTGTCGCCGGGCGAAACGAGCGCCTTCAGCACCAGGGCCAGCGCGCTGGTGGCGCCGGTGGCGCCGATCACCTGCTCGAAGGCGACGCCATAGCGCTCGGCGATGTGGCCGACGACGAAGCGGTTCCCCTCGGCGAAGACACTCTGGTAGCGGTC
This sequence comes from Pseudomonadota bacterium, assembly GCA_018241625.1. Lineage (GTDB taxonomy): Bacteria > Pseudomonadota > Alphaproteobacteria > Caulobacterales > Caulobacteraceae > Phenylobacterium. Next base: position 1,997 of record JAFEDM010000023.1, read on the forward strand.
GGTGACCCCGCCGGCGAAGGCGTCGCGCACCACGTCCATCAACAGGTCCGTGGGCTCGCGCATGGTGGACTCGAACAGGACCGCGGCCTCGGACCAGTTCTCGGTGGTCTTCATGGCGGTCCGGATCCAGCTGGAATAGCTGTCGGCGGCCTCGTGCCTCGCCGGGTCGCGGCCCTCCGCCGTGCGCGGAAAATTCAAGACGCCGCCCCCAAGGAAACTCAACTGATCCGCCCGGCGACAAGGCCGGGATCCTGGAACCAATCCTATCCGCGAGGCATGGTTTTTCTTGCCTTTGTGCTGCTTGTCAGCCTCGGATGGCGCATCCGCTATGCAGCGATTTCAAAAGACGGACATAAGGTATGCCGATCACGCTGGACGCCATCGACATCAAGATCCTCGAGCTGATGCAGCGCGACGCGTCGTTGTCGACGGCCGAGCTGGCCGAGCGCGTGGGCCTGTCGCAATCGCCGTGCTGGCGGCGCATCCAGCGCCTGCGCGAGGAAGGCTTCATCAAGTCGGTGGTGGCGATCGTCGATCCCAAGCTCCTCGGGTTCACGATGCAGATCTTCGCCCAGGTGAAGATGACCACCCTGTCCGACGAGGACCGCGCGGCGTTCCAAAAGGCGATCCACAACATCCCCGAGATCCTGGAATGCTGGACGGTGTTCGGGGAGATGGACGCCATGCTGAAGGTGCTGGCCCCCGACGTCGTCTGGTACCAGGACTTCATCTTCAACGTGATCCTGAAGCTGCCCGGCGTGATCGACGTGCGCTCGATCGTGACGCTGTCGGAATCCAAGAGCACGACGGCGATCCCGCTGAGGGCCCGGCAATTCCGTTGACCATTTCTGCATTTTGGGCATAGCCGATGCGCGCCGACGGAGGCCGCCCCACAACTAAGCAAGGATAATTCGGCCGCGCGGGACTAGGATTCCCTCAAGAGATTTGGGGGTCCTGGAATGAGCTTCACCCGCCGCGCGCTGGTCACGGCCGCCGCCGCCGCGCCCGCGGTCGCCGCCGTCGGCAAGGCCGCTGCAGCCGAGGTCGCGCCCAGCCTGCCGGCCCCCACACTTCCGGCAAGGGCGCAGTTCGCGAAGATGCCCTATGTCTATCTGGACAGCGGCTCGACGCACCCGATGCCGCTGGGCGCCCAGAAGGCGCTCAGCGACTACCTGGCCTACAAGACCCGCGCCGAGGGTGCGCCGCAGTTCGACATGGACGCCGTCGAGAAGCGGGTGATGGAGCGGTTTGGCCGACTGGTCGGCGCGGACCCCTCGGAACTGGTCTTCATCCAGTCGACCACCATGGGCGAAAACCTGGTGCTGAAGGCGCTCGGCTATCCGCAGGAGAAAGGCCGCATCGTAACCGACGCCCTGCATTTCTTCGGTTCGTTCTACACCTATGAGGAGCTGAAGAAGTCCGGGACCGACGTGGTCACCCTGCCGATGACCAAGGAGGGGCGGATCGACTACGACGCCATGGCCGCGGCGGTGAACGGCCGGACCAAGCTGGTGGCGATCAGCGCGGTCTCGACCACCAACGGCTTCCAGCACGATCTGAAGCGCGTCTGCGACATCGCCCATGCGCACGGCGCCATGGTCTATGTGGATGCGGTGCATGCGGCGGGTTCGACGCCGATCGACTTTCGCGCGGCCGGCGTCGATTTCGCGGCCTCGTCTTCCTACAAGTGGCTGATGGGCGATTTCGGCCTGGGCTTCCTCTATGTGCGCAAGGAAATCCAGGACCGGTTCCCGCGGCCGTGGTGGGGTTACCACCAGGTGGGTGGCCGGTTCATCACCCACGTCTTCCCGTTCGACGATCCGTCGCCCGACGTGGCCACCTATGGCTATGACCCCGGCGCCACCGGCCGGTTCGGCATGGGCACCACCTCGTGGACCGGGCCGGTGCAACTCGACTATTCGCTGGCGCTGATCGAGCAGCTGGGCGGCCCGGCCGCGATCCAGGCGTGGCGTCAGCCGATGGTCGACGCGGTCCAGAAGGAGCTGCGGGCGCGCGGCTACGAACCGCTCACCCCGCCGGGGACCAGGACGCCGCTGGTGGCCTTCGCGCTGAAGGACGCGCGCCGGAAGCTGCCGGAGATGCTGAACAAGGCGGGCGTGCGGATCACCGTCTCCCAGCATCGCTTCCGCCCGTCGATCTCGGTGTTCAACGACATGAACGACATCGACCGCCTGCTGGCCGCGCTGCCGAAGACTCCGCCCGCCTAAGGCTTGCCCTGCGCGGTGCGCCGGGCTTCTCTGGTTGCGGAAATCAGTGCGGAGGCCGGCGATGGCGGACGGATCGGTGCAGGGGTCGTTGGCGCAGGAACGGTTCGCGCCGGTGCGCGCGCAGTTCGAGGCCAACCTGGCGAGCGGCGAGGACGTCGGCGCCTGCTTCTGCGCCACGGTCGAGGGCGAGATCGTGGTCGACCTCTGGGGCGGTTTCGCGGACCCCGGCAAGACCAGGCCTTGGGACCGCGACACCATCGTCAACGTCTATTCGACCACCAAGACCATGACGGCGCTGACCGCCCTGCTGGTGGCCGACCGCGGCCTGATCGACTTCGAGGCGCCGGTCGCCCGCTACTGGCCGGAGTTCGCCGCCAACGGGAAGGCCGACATCAAGGTCAGCCACCTGATGGCGCATTCGGCGGGTCTGTCCGGCTGGCGCGAGCCGATCACCAACGACGACCTCTATGATTGGGACAAGTGCGTCAGCCTGTTGGCCGCCCAGGCGCCGCTGTGGGAGCCGGGAACAGCGCCCGGCTACCACGCCATCACCCAGGGCTATCTGGTGGGCGAGGTGGTGCGCCGCGTGACCGGCAAGTCGCTGGGGACGGTGTTCCGCGAGGAGATCGCCGAGCCGCTGGGCGCCGATTTCTGGATCGGCCTGCCGGCCTCGGAGGACGGCCGCGTCGCCGAGTTGATCCCGCCGCCGCCGGGCCAGGGCGCGGGCGACAATCCGGACCAGAGCGAGATCCAGAACATCACCTTCAACAACCCCGGCGTCCATGTTTCGGCGACCAAGACCCGCGGCTGGCGCGGGGCGGAAATCCCGGCGGCCGGCGGCACGGGCAATGCGCGCTCGGTGGCGCTCATCCATACCATCCTGGCGAACGGCGGCGTGGCGAAGGGCAAGCGGTTCCTGTCCGAGGCCGGCTGCCGCAAGGCGCTGGAGCTGCAGATCGGGGGCCAGGACCTGGTGCTGGGCATGCCGGCGAAGTTCGGCATGGGCTTCGGCCTGCCGGGCGTCCTGCCGCTGCCCAACCCGAACAGCTGCTACTGGGGCGGCTATGGCGGCTCGCTGATCATCATCGACATGGATGCGAAGACCACCTTCGCCTACGCCATGAACAAGATGGCGCCGACGACCCAGGGCGACATGCGTGCGCTGGGCCTGGCCATGGCGATGTGGACGGCGTTGGGGACGATCTAGCTACTTCTTCGTCACGAAGGCGCGGATCGCGGCGTCGAAGCGCTTGAGGTTCACCTCGCCCGCGTAGACCCCGTGCGGGCCGGGAAAGTAGTTGGCGTCGAGCTGGGCGCCCGGCACGCCGACCTGGTCCAGGGTGTAGCGCGCGCCATAGGCCGGGGTGGTCAGGTCGTAATAGCCGCCGGCCCAGAACAGCCGCATCTTGGGATCGGCCCGCATCGCCGCGCCCAGGGCCTCGAAGTCGTTGGACCGCGCGTTGAAGTCGTTGCCGCGCGTCTCGTAGTCCCACTGCGAGTTCACCAGGAAATTCACCCCGATGTAGGTGTCGCTGGTGGGGAACTTCAGCTCATTGGTGATGTAGGCGCCGACGGCGGGCGAGGGGACCGGGCCGATCTCGGCCGGAGTCGGCGGCTTGCCGGAGGCGCCGGCCTTCGGCTTCGGGACCACGCCCAGGGCCGGGTCGTCGATGCCGCCCTCGGCGCCCTCGACCAACGGTCCGGTGACCGTGACGTCCAGCAGGCCGGTGCGCAGGTCCTTGTCCTTGAGCAGGTTGAACATCCAGTCGTTCTTCGAGACGCGCAGGTTGTGCGCCTCAATGAAATCGACGGGCAGGCCGATCAGGGCCGACATCTTCTGCGCGATGCGATGCTTGTCCGCCGCCGGCAGGCTGCCGCCCTCGATCAGGGCGGTGACGTATTCGGTGCGCGCGAAG
>JAFEDM010000240.1 GCA_018241625.1 Pseudomonadota bacterium
AGGGCCTTAGGCGAAGGCGCCGGCCTTGGCGAGGCCTTCCCCGACGGTATAGGCGCCGGGCCTGCGGCGGGTCAGCGCCAGGGCCAGGCCCAGCGTCAGGCCCATGGCCAGCATGGAGGAGCCGCCATAGCTGATGAACGGCAGGGTCATGCCCTTGGTTGGGATCATGTCGAGGTTCACCGCGATGTTGATGATCGCCTGCTGCCCCACCAGAACGAACAGCCCGGCGGCGGCGACCTGCTCGAAGGGGTCGCTGAGCTTCATGGCGCGATAAAGGCCGCGCACCACCACGATAGTGAAAAGCGCCACGACCACCAGCAGGAAGACCAGGCCGAACTCCTCGGCGCCGACGCTGGCGGCGAAGTCGGTGTGGGCGTCCGGGATGGCCCGCTTCAGCACGCCCTCGCCGGGGCCGCGCCCGAACAGGCCGCCCGCCGCCTGGGCCACCTTGGCCGCGTCCACCTGGTGGGTGTCGGCCTTGTCGGGCGACAGGAACTTGTCCACCCGCGCCGCCACGTGCGGGAACAGGAAGTAGGTGGAACTGAGCCCCGCGATCGCCGTCGCGCCCAGGCCCATCACCCAACTTATGGGCACCCCGGCCATCCAGAAGGCCGCGCCGAACGCCACGGTGATCAGCACCGTCTGGCCGATGTCCGGCTGGATCAGCAGCAGGCTGATCGAGATGAAGTAGAGCACGAAGGCGATGGAGACGCCGGGCACACCCTCGCCCTTCTGGCCCTCGGAGAACATCCAGGCGACCAGGATGATCAGCGCAGGCTTCATGAACTCCGACGGCTGCAGGGTGAAGCCGCCGATCTCGATCCACCGGGTCGCGCCCTTGGCGTTGTGGCCCAGGAAGGGCAGCGCCACCATGATCGCGATGGCCACCAGCCAGACGAAGAAGGCGCTTCGTCGGACCAGCGTCAGGTCGAACATCGACGTCACGATCAGGATGCACATCGAGATCGCCGCGAAGACGCACTGGCGCACGGCGAAGTGGAACGGGTCGCCGATGTTCATCCGCGCCGCCGCTGCCGGGCTGGCCGCAAAGGCGATGACCACGCCGATGGCGATCAAGAGGACGACCACGCCCAACATCCAGCGGTCCACCGTCCACCACCACACCCCGATGAAGGTGCGGTCGGAGCGGGCGAAGGCATGGGCCTGGACCCGGGACGGCGCGCGGCTGTGATCGGGAGTGGCGGCGGTCATGCGACGCCTTTCGCGAAGGAACGAGGGTGAACGGCGGTCATGCGGCGCCTTTGGCAGCATGCGTGAGTCGTTGCACGGCCGCTCTGAAGGCCTCTCCGCGCGCCTCGAAGTCCGGGTACTGGTCGAAGGAGGCGCAGGCCGGCGAGAGCAGGACGATGGCGTCCTGATTGCTGGCCGCCGCGTCGGCGTAGGCCTGGGCCACGGCGACGTCGAGCGTGCCGCACTCGGCCGCCGCCGCCTTGCCCTGCAGCACCTTGGCGAAGGCCGGCGCGGCCTCCCCGATCAGATAGGCCTTCACCACACGCGGGAAGAGGTCCTCGAGCGGGTCGATGCCGTCGGTCTTCGGCCGCCCGCCGGCGATCCAGTAGGACTTGGGATAGGACGACAGCGCCTGCCGCGCGGCGTCGGCGTTGGTGGCCTTGCTGTCGTTGACGAAGCGCACCCGGCCCAGCGTTCCCACCGTCTCCATGCGGTGCGCCAGGCCCGGGAAGGTCAGGAGATGCTGGGCGGCTTCGGCCGGGTCGATCCCCAGGCCCTTGGCTGCGGCATAGGCGGCGGCGGCGTTCTGCCAGTTGTGGCGGCCGGGCAGCGAGCGGGCGGCGGTCAGGTCGACCACCTCCTGGGCACGCTCACCCATGGCGTCGTAGAGCGCGCCGTTCAGCACATAGACGCCGCGGCCCATGGCCTTGGACGCCGAGATCGGCACGATGGTCCGGCGGTTGGCGGCGGTGATCTCGGTGCAGATCTGTTGGCCCCAGGGATCGTCGACTCCGATCACGGCGGTGTCACCCTGGCCCTGGTTCATCAGGATGCGGCGCTTGGCGGCGACATAGCCTTCCATGGAGCCGTGCCGCTCCAGATGGTCGGGCGAGATGTTGAGGATGACCGTGACGTCGGCGTGCAGGCTCGAGGTCAGGTCGAGCTGGTAGGAGCTCATCTCCAGCACGTAGACCGCGCCGCCGTGCATGTCCTCGAGGTCGAGCACGCCGACCCCGATATTGCCGCCGATCCGCACGTCGCGGCCGGCCTGGGCGCAGACGTGACCGATCAGGGCGGTGGTGGTCGACTTGCCGTTGGTGCCGGTGATGGCGACGATCTTCGGCCGCTTGTGCTCCAGCGCGGCGTTCACCGTGCGCGCGAAGAGCTCCATGTCGCCCACGATCTCGACGCCGGCGTCGCGGGCCCGCACCACCACCCAGTGCGGCTCGGGGAAGGTCAGCGGCACGCCGGGCGACAGCATCAGGGCGTCGAAGGCCGACCAGTCGGCGCGGAACAGGTCGACCACCGGCAAGCCGGCGGCCTCCGCGGCGGCGCGGGCCTCCGGCTTCTCGTCCCACACCGCCACCTGCGCGCCGCCGGCGATCAGGGCGCGCGCCGCCGCCAGGCCCGTGCGGGCCAGGCCGAAGACGGCGACCGTCTTTCCCTCGAAGCCGCGGACCGGGATCATGACGCTGTCCGGCCCTCCCCTAGCGCAGCTTGAGCGTGGCGAGGCCCAGCAGGGCCAGCATGATCGAGACGATCCAGAAGCGGATCACCACGGTCGATTCCGACCAGCCCAGCTTCTCGAAATGATGGTGGATCGGCGCCATCAGGAAGATGCGCTTGCCGGTGCGCTTGAACCAGGCGACCTGAATGATCACCGACAGGGTCTCGGCGACGAACAGGCCGCCGATGATCACCAGGATGATCTCCTGGCGCGTGGCCACGGCCGCCGCGCCGATGCCGCCGCCGAGGGCCAGGGAGCCGGTGTCGCCCATGAAGATCTTGGCCGGCGGGGCGTTGTACCAGAGGAAGCCCAGGCCGGCGCCGATCATCGCCGCGCAATAGATGGCGATCTCACCGACGCCCGGGACGAAGTGGAGCTGCAGGTAGTTGGCGAAGATGAAGTTGCCGACCAGGTAGGCGATCAGGCCATAGGCCGAGGCGGCGATCATCACCGGCACCGTCGCCAGCCCGTCCAGGCCGTCGGTGAAGTTCACCGCATTGGCCCCGCCGACGATCACGCAGGCTCCGAACACCAGGTAGAACCAGGACAGGTTCACCACCGCGTTCTTGACCAGCGGGAAGGCCACGGAGGTCAGCAGGCCGGGGTCCTCCGGTGGTTTGGCGGCGAAGAGGATGATCAGGGCGATCGCCGCCATGGCGATCAGCGCCTCGAGCAGCAGGCGCATTCGGCCCGAGATGCCCTCGGTGCTCTGCTTGGTGACCTTGGCGTAGTCGTCGAGGAACCCCATCAGGCCGTAGCCCGCGGTCACGATCAGCACCGCCCAGATGTAGACGTTGGACAGATCGCCCCACAGCAGGGTGCCGCCGAACAGGCCGGCCAGGATCATCACCCCGCCCATGGTCGGCGTGCCCGCCTTCTCAACCACGTGGCGCTGGATGCCCTCGGCGCGGATCGGCTGGCCCTTGCCCTGCTTGGCCTGCATCCAGCGGATGAAGCGCGAACCCATGGCCACCACGATCACCTGGGCGGTGAACAGGCTCATGATGGTGCGGAAGGTGATGTAGCGGACCAGGTTGAACACGGGGATGTGCCCGTGCATCCCGGCCGCGAAGTGCTCGTAGAGCCAAAAGAACATCAGCCGGCCTCCGCTGGCCGGACGTCGAGCCGCGCCAGGGCCTGGGCGATCAGCCCGGCCTTGGACCCGTTCGAGCCCTTCACCATCACCACGTCGCCAGGCTCTGCGGCCCGTTCGACCTGCGGCGCGAGTTCGGCCGCCGTCTCGGCGTAGCCGCCGCGCCGAGTCGAAGGAAGCGCGTCCCAGAGGGATTTCATCAAGGGGCCGGCGGCAAACACCAGGTCGACCTGCGCTGCTTCGAGCGGTTCGGCCAGTTCGGCGTGGAAGGCTGCGGCCTTCGGCCCCAGCTCGAGCATGTCGGTCAGCACGACGATCTTGCGACCGCCGGCCTTGCGCGCGCCCAGCGTCGCGATGGCCGAGGCCATGGAGACGGGGTTGGCGTTGTAGCTCTCATCAATGAGGACGAACGATCCTCCGCGGAGCCGTACCTCCCGCTCGGCGCCGCGGCCGGCCAGGGGCTCGAAGCTGCCCAGGGCCGCCAGACCGTCGCCCAGGTCGACGTCGAGCGCCTCCAGCATCAGGAGCACGGCCATGGCATTCAGGCCCCAGTGCTGGCCGGTCTGCAGGATCGGGAAATCCAGCCCCTTGCCGTGGAAGCGGGCCTGCACCACGGCGTGGCCGCCATCCATCTGGAAGTCGATCAGCCGCGCGTCGCAGCCCTCGGACCGGCCGAAGGTGCGCATCTCGGCGCCGGCCTTCAGCGCCTCGGCCTTCAGGAGGTCGAACCATTGGTTGTCGGCGTTCAGCACCGCCACGCCGCCGGGCTCCAGCCCCTCGAACACCTCGGCCTTGGCGCGGGCGACGCCCGCCTCGCCATCGGGGAAGTTCTCGGTGTGCACAGGGCCGACGGTGGTCACCAGGGCGGCGTGCGGCCGGACCATCCGGGTCAGCGGGCGGATCTCGTCGGCGTGGTTCATGCCGATCTCGAAGACCGCGCGCTCGGTGTCGCGCGGCATGCGCGCGAGCGTCAGGGGCACGCCGATGTGGTTGTTGTAGGACTTCACCGACGAATGGGCGCGGCCGGCCAGTGTCAGGCCCGCCATCACCGCCTGGGTGACGCTGGTCTTGCCGACCGAGCCGGTGACCGCGCCGCGCTTGGCCTTCGCCGCGCGCTCGCGCGCCGCCACGCCCAGCTTTTCCAGGGCCGCCAACGGGTCAGGCGTCACAAATCCAGGGCGAGCGCCAAACGCTTCGGAGCTGATGACCGCGTTGGCGCCCTTCTGAAAGGCCTGCTCGACGAATTCGTGGCCGTCTCGCGCGCCTTTCAAGGCGACGAAGAGGTCGCCGGGCTCGAGCGTGCGGGTATCGATGGACACCCCCGTGACGACAAATGGATCGGCGTCGCCGAAGTAGAAGCCAAGCGCCTGGGTGAGCTCCGCCGACGTCCACAGCGCCTCAGCCATTGAGGGCGGCCTGAGTCTCGGTCACGTCATCGAACGGGTGGACCACATCGCCCACGGTCTGTCCCTGTTCATGGCCCTTGCCGGCGACCACCAGGATGTCGCCATCCGACAGCAACGCGGCGGCGGCCCGGATGGCTTCGCGCCGGTCGCCGATCTCCTGCGCGCCCACAGCGCCGGCCAGGATTTCGGCGCGGATGGCGGCAGGCTTCTCGGAACGCGGATTGTCGTCGGTGACGATGGCCACGTCCGCCAGCTCGGCGGCGGCCTTGCCCATCA
>JAFEDM010000241.1 GCA_018241625.1 Pseudomonadota bacterium
AGCTCAACACCAACAAGCCGACCGCGCATGTTCGCGAGGAGATCAGGCTTCCCGCGCCGGCCAACAGCTGGAACGCCGGCGGGGCCTTGCCGCCCGGGATGACCGTGGCGGCCGACCGCAGCTCCGCGGTCTTCGAGCGGGACATACCGGTTCGCGACGGCATCGTGTTCAACGTCTGGTCTGTGGCCCAGGGCGATCCGGTCGGCGACTATGTGATCCGGGTCTTCGTCGAAGGACAGCTGCGCCAGTTCAACTTCGCCATCCACTAGCCGTGCGCTTGCGCCTCGCCAGGCCACGAATGGCCTTCACAGACCGTTTAAGTCCCGGCGTGACATTCGACGATTTCGATCGGGGCTTGTAACTTTGGCCGGGCAGGCGGCGTAATCCAGGCATGAGCATCCAGATTCCGTCCCGCCGTGGGTTCCTGATGGCCACGGCCCTCGCCGCGGTGGCGCCCACCGCCGTCCTCGCCGCCGAAGACCCCTACGCCAATTCGCCGTTCCGCAAGATCAGCGACGCCGAGTGGAAGGTGCGCCTGATGCCCGCCTCCTACGCTGTGTTGCGCCATGAGGACACCGAGCCGCCGGGCAGCGACAAGGTGATGCTGAACGAGCACCGCAAGGGCGTTTTCGCCTGCCTGGGCTGCGGCCTGCCGCTGTTCAAGTCGGAGTGGAAGTTCGAAAGTGGCACCGGCTGGCCCAGCTTCTACACCGCGCTTCCCGGCGCCTTCATCAAGAAGACCGACCTGATGATCGGCGTGCCGCGCACCGAATACCACTGCGCCCAGTGCCTGGGGCACCACGGCCACGTCTTCCCGGACGGACCCAAGCCGACGGGCCTGCGGTACTGCAACAACGGCGTGGCCCTGAAGTTCATCCCCGCCTAGGTGCGGTCCCGGCTTTCGCCGGGACCGGGACGTTCAGACCGGCGTGCGCGGCGCTGTCGCCGTCGCGCTGGTGGATCGAGCCGGAGCCGGACACGTTGCTCTCCATCCGCGAGGGGTGGCTGAGCAGGGTGATTTCGCCCGAACCCGAGATGTTCAGATTGGCTGAGCCGGTGGGCGCGATGGTCGCCTGGCCCGAGCCTTCGAGGCTCACATTGGCGTCGGTGAGCTTCAGCCCGGACAGGTCCGTGACACCCGAGCCAGAGACGTCGAGCCCCAGGGTCTTGGCCTCGCCCTTCACGGACACTTCCGCGTCGCCTGAGATATCAAGGCTGAGCTTGTCCTGCCGGTAGTTCTCGACCGCCAGACGGCCGGAGCCGTCGATGTTGAAACGATTCACGCCCGGCGCGGTCATGACGATCGTCAGCTCTTCGGAATGGTGGCGATGGCCGTGGGCGAAGCGCAGATGGCCGTCCTCGATCACCAGATCCTCGACCGCGCGCTGCGGGCCGGTGACGGTCAGCTTCCCCGAGCCCGGGGCCTGAGTGTAGGTCACATCGGCCGGCACTTCGATGGCGAGGGCGTCGCCGCCCGTCCAGGCCAGCTCGCGCTTGCTTTCCGCGCCGTCGCTGTCGCCGCGGCCGTGGGTGTGGTGGCCGTTGTCGTCGTCGTCGAACGTCCAGCCCCAGTGGCCGTCACTGACGTTCCAGACGCCGTCGGTGAAGAGGTCCGGCCCGCCGATCGCGAGCGCGCTGGACAGGGTGACCACCGAGACCAGGAAGCCGGCCACGGCGATCAGGACAAGCACGCGGATCATCTCAGGCGACTCCCACGGGTTGCGGTTCGAGAGCCGGCTTCAGCAGCCGGTAGTGGAGGCGGCCGTACCAGGCGAGCGCGTTGACTAGGCCGATGGTGGCGATGGCCAGGACGGCGCCGGCCGAGGCGGCGCCTGCCATCAGGCCGACGCCCGCCAGGACCGAAGCGGCCGGTCCGCCGGGGAAGTGGTTGAAGGGGCCGGCCGCGAAGACCACGCCGCCGGCGAAGAACACCGCCACCACCGCCACGCCGAGGCCGAACAGGGTGGCGCCGACCCCCATCAGGATCGGCAGCAGGATCAGGATGTCGATAGCGCCAAGGCCCAGCACGGCGAAGATCGCCGAGGCGCCGGCTGAGGCGCTGCGTTCCTCTTCCCAGCGCTTCAGCCCGAACTCGGCGCGCAGCTCACGCGCCAGGCGGGTCGGGTCGCCCAGGGCCGCGGCCACCTCGGCCTCGCTGCGGCCCGCCGCGGCGCCCTCGTTGAAATGGTTTTCGTAGTCCGCGACGATGTCGGCCTGGACCGAGAGCGGCAGGCCGCGCAGGCCTTCCCTCAGCCGGGCCATGAACGCCTGACGGGTCATTTCACCCCTCCAAGAATGGATTCCACCGCCCCGGAGAACGAGCTCCAGGCGGATTTCTGCGAGGCGAGGCTCGCCTTTCCGGCCTCCGTCAGCCGGTAGTACTTGCGCGGCGGCCCGGCCGGGCTCTCCACCAGATAGGTCTCGACCAGGCGGTCGATCTGCAGGCGGCGCATCAGGGGGTAGATCGTGCCTTCGCCCATGCCGATGGTGTCGGTGAGCTGGCTGGCGATCTCATAGGCGTAGCTGTCGTGCTTC
>JAFEDM010000242.1 GCA_018241625.1 Pseudomonadota bacterium
CTGACGGCCAAACAGGCGCTCGAGGCCGCAACGGGCGCGCAGGGGGAAACATGACGATCAACGGCGGCGACACCGCCTGGCTGCTGACCGCCACGGCGCTCGTGCTGTTCATGACCCTGCCGGGACTGGCGCTGTTCTACGCGGGCCTGGTGCGGCTGAAGAACGTGCTGTCGGTGATGACCCACTGCGTGGCCATCGCCTGCCTGGTCTCGATCCTCTGGCTCCTGGGCGGCTACAGCCTGGCCTTCTCCGGGACCTGGCCGCTGGTCGGCGATCTGGGCGCCTTCGGCCTGCCCGCCGGCCGCGCGGCCGTGCACGGCAGCGTGCCGGAGCCGCTGTTCTTCATGTTCCAGATGACCTTCGCGATCATCACCCCGGGCCTGATCGTGGGCGCGGTGGTCGAACGCATCCGCTTTGGCGCCGTGCTGTTGTTCTCCGGCCTCTGGGTGCTCGCGGTCTATGCCCCGGTCACCCACTGGATCTGGGGCGGCGGCTGGCTGGCCCAGCGCAACGTCATGGACTTCGCCGGCGGCCTGGTGGTCCACGCCACCGCCGGGACCTCGGCCCTGGTGCTGGCCTGGCGGCTTGGCCCGCGTGACGGCTTCCCGCGCGATCTCGCCCCGCCGCACAACTCGGGCCTGACCATGATGGGCGCGGCCATGCTGTGGGTCGGCTGGTTCGGCTTCAACGGCGGCAGCGCCCTGGCGGCCAACGCCGATGCGGCGGCGGCGATCATGGCCACCCACCTGTCGGCGGCCTCGGCGGGCTTGGTCTGGGCGCTGATCGAATGGCGGCGGTTCAAGCGGCCCAGCATGGTGGGCCTGGTCACCGGCGTGGTCGCCGGCCTGGCCACGGTGACGCCCGCCTCCGGCTACATCGGCCCGGTGGCGGCCGTGGCGCTGGGCGGGCTGGGCAGCCTGGTCTGCTACCAGTTCGTCGACCTGGTGAAGCATCGCTGGAAGATCGACGACAGCCTGGACGTCTTCGCCGTGCATGGCGTGGGCGGCATGCTGGGCTCGCTGCTCGTGGCGGTGCTGGCCGCGCCGGCGCTGGGCGGCGTCGGCTACGCCAAGGGCATGGACATGGCGCGCCAGGCCGGGGTCCAGGTGCTGGGTCTCGCCGCCACGGTCGCCTGGTCGGCGATCGCCAGCCTGGCCATCGCCTTCGTGGTCCAGAAGACCGTCGGCCTGCGCGCCCGCGACGACGCGATCGAGGAAGGCCTCGACATGGCCGCGCACGGCGAACGCGCCTGGAATCCTTAGGCTTTTCTAGGGAGGAAAGGGGGCCGGCCCGGCTTTGGTCGGGGGGGATGCCAGGGCGTCGCCGGGCCGGCTGGTGATCCGACGGCGGGGGGCGTCCGTGGGATCGATGGTTAAACTTCCCCGCGCCGGATCGGTTCCCGGCTGTAACGGCGCGCCGCCTTCAGGCCGGCGGGTCGCCGAAAGCCCGCGCCAGATCGGCCACGGTCAGGCCTTCGATCTCGATGAGTTTCACCCGTGCGGTCTGTCCGGAAACCAGGGTCAGCGACGATTTCGGCGCGCCCAGCGCCTTGGCCAGCAAGGCCAGCACCGCGGCGTTCGCCTGGCCGTCGGCGGCGGCCGCCGCGACGCGCAGCTTTAGCAGGGCCCGCCCGGCCGCGTCGACCATCCAGCCCTCGACCGCGTCGCGACCGCCCCGCGGCGTGACCCGGACGGCGAGCCGCACAGGTGGGCTAGTGCAGGACGCCGATGATCGGGCCGAACAGCAGCGGCAGCAGGTAGATGCGGATGCCCTGCAGGATCAGCAGCACGATGATCGGGCTGATGTCGACGCCGCCGATCGGCGGGATGATCTTCTGCACCGGCCGCAACACCGGGCGCGTCACCGCGTCCAGGAAGCGGGCCAGGTTGTAGACGAACTGGTTGCGCAGGTTGATCACGTCGAAGGCCACCAGCCACGACAGGATCGCGCTGACGATGATGGCCAGCGCCAGGAGCTGCAGCAGGCCATCGACGATGTAGAGCAGGAAGGATCCCATGACGCGGTTCTAGCCGGCTTTGGCGGGCTGGCAAGGCTGAGCCATGGCGCCTGCGGCGACAAGGCGCTCGCGGCGGCTTGACAGGGACCCACGAAAAAGGGCTATTCCGCGCCTTCCTGGAACACCCTCGGGTTCATCCTAAGGGGCCGTAGCTCAGTTGGTAGAGCGCCTCGTTCGCAATGAGGAGGTCAGGGGTTCGACTCCCCTCGGCTCCACCAGGACCCTTCTTTAGCTCTGACTAGTGCGCGTCGTCCCAGTTGGCGGCGGCGCGGGCGTCGACGACCAGCGGCACCGATAGCGCCACTGCGGGCTCGGGCGCCCTCACCATGACCTCGCGGGCGACCGCGATCACCGCCTCGGCCTCGGCTTCCGGGGCTTCGAAGATTAGTTCGTCGTGCACCTGCAGCAGCATCCTGGCCTTCAGGCCGGCGTCCTTTAGCGCGCCCGGCATGCGCACCATGGCCCGGCGGATGATGTCGGCGGCGGCGCCCTGGATCGGGGCGTTGATCGCCGCGCGGTCGCCGAACGACCGCTCCGCCTGGCTCTTGCCGTGGGCGGCCGGGATGAAGACCTTGCGGCCGAAGATGGTGGAGACGAAGCCCTCGGCCCGCACCTGGCGCTGCATGCGGTCCATGTAGGTGCGGATGCCGGGGAAGCGCTCGAAGTAGGTTTTGATGTAGGCGCTGGCCTCCTCGCGCGGGATCGACAGCTGGTTGGCCAGGCCGAAGGCCGAGATGCCGTAGACGATGCCGAAGTTGATCGCCTTGGCGCGCCGGCGCGTCTCGGCCGGCATGCCCTCGACCGGGACGCCGAACATCTCCGACGCGGTCATGGCGTGGATGTCCAGCCCACCCTCGAAGGCGGCCTTGAGCTGCGGGATGTCGCCGATATGGGCCAGCAGGCGCAGTTCGATCTGCGAATAGTCGGCGCTGATCAGCACATGCCCTGGCTCGGCGATGAAGGCCTTGCGGATCTTGCGGCCGTCCTCGGTGCGCACCGGGATGTTCTGCAGGTTGGGATCGGACGAGGCGAGGCGGCCGGTGGTGGCCGCGGCCAGAGAATAGCTGGTGTGGACGCGACCAGTCTTCGGGTTGATCGCGGCGACCAGGTTGTCCGTATACGTCCCTTTGAGCTTCGAGACCTGGCGCCAGTCCAGCAGGATGCGCGGCAGCTCGTGGCCCTGGGCGGCCAGGTCTTCCAGCATAGAGGCGTCGGTCGAGGCCGCGCCGGTGGCGGTGGTGCGGCCCGACGACAGGCCCATCTCGCCATAGAGGATGTCGCCGATCTGCTTGGGCGAGCCCAGGTTGAACGGGCGGCCGGCCACGCGGTGGGCCTCGGCCTCCAGCTCGGCCATCCGCACGGAGAAGTCGTTGGAGAGTTGGCGCAGCCGCTCGGGGTCCACTTTCACCCCGGCCAGCTCCATCTCCACCAGCACCTTGGGCAGGGGCCGTTCCAGGGTCTCGTAGACGGTCAGCAGGTGCTCGTGGCTGAGGCGCGGGCGCAGGTGCTGCCAGATGCGCAGGGTGACGTCGGCGTCCTCGGCCGCGTAGCAGGTGGCCGCGTCGAGGGCCACGTGCTTGAAACTCTTCTGCGCCTTACCGGTCCCGGCCACCGACTTGAAGCTGATCGGCTCGTGGCCCAGCAGGCGGTTGGACAGCTCATCCATGCCGTAGCTCTTGTGCAATCCGCCCTCGAGCGCGAAGGCGATCAGCATGGTGTCGTCGATCGGCCCGACCTCGACGCCGTGGCGGGCGAAGACGGCCATGTCGTACTTGCCGTTCTGGGCCACCTTCAGCACGCCGGGCGCTTCCAGCAGCGGCTTCAGCCGCGCGATGGCTTGGTCGAGCGGGATCTGTTCGAGGGCGACCGGCGCCTCGAGCTGCAAGCCGCCTTCGTGCTCGTGCTCATGGCCGACGGGGATGTAGCAGGCCTCGCCCGGCGCGGTGGCCAGGGAGATGCCGCACAGGTTGGCCGCCGAGGACGACAGGGCGTCGGTCTCGGTGTCGAAGGCCACGACGCCGGCGGCGAAGGCCTTGGCGATCCAGGCGTCGAGGGTCTCCAGGTCGCGCACGCAGGCGTAGACGCTGGTGTCGATGGCCCCGTGCGAAGGCGCCACGGGCGCGGCGCGGCCTTCGCCCGTGCTGGGCGCCGGCACGGCGCTGGGCGGCGCTTCGCCCGACAGCGCCTCGGTCACCCGCCGGGTCAGGGTGCGGAACTCCATCTCGTCGAGGAACTTGGTGACCACCTCCAGCTCCGGGTGGCGGACGGCCAGGTCGTCGATCGGTTCCGGCAGCGGGGTGTCGCAATCCAGCTGCACCAGCTGGCGCGACAGGCGGATCTGGTCGGCGAAGTCGATCAGGGTCTGGCGGCGCTTGTCCTGCTTGATCTCGCCGGCCCGGGCCAGCAGCGTGTCGAGGTCGCCGTACTCGTTGATCAGGGCCGAGGCGGTCTTGATGCCGATGCCCGGCGCGCCGGGGACGTTGTCGACGCTGTCGCCGCACAGGGCCTGGACGTCGACCACCTTGTCCGGCGTCACCCCGAACTTCTCGAACACCTGCGGCTCGCGGATGTGCAGGTTCTTCATGGTGTCGAGCATCGACACCTGCGGCCCGACCAGCTGCATCAGGTCCTTGTCGGACGAGACGATCACCACCTCGCCGTTGAGGTCGCGCACCTTGCAGGCATAGGCGGCGATCAGGTGGTCGGCCTTATAGCCGGGCAGCTTCAGGCAGGGCACGCCGAAGGCGCGGGTGGCC
>JAFEDM010000243.1 GCA_018241625.1 Pseudomonadota bacterium
CCAGGACGCGGGCGGCGCATAGAGCGGCTGGTCGGCGGCCAGGGCCGGCGCCGCGACGGCGCTCGCCGCCAGGGTGGCGGCTGCGAGGAAAGCAGGCAAAAGGCGCAAAGGTCGAACGCTCCCGACGCGCCGACGCGGCGCGCTCCTACGATACGGCCGCCCCTCAAAAAGGAAACGGCGGACCGGTCTCCCGATCCGCCGTCCAATCCTCCGCCACGAAGGCGTCGGAACTTGGTCCTTTGTCCTAAGCTTGGCTTAGTCCTTCTGGGCCTTCTCGCGCAGGGCCGCGCCGAGGATGTCGCCCAGCGAGGCGCCGGAGTCCGAAGCCCCGAACTTCTCGATGGCTTCCTTTTCCTCGGCCATTTCCAGGGCCTTCACCGACAGGCTGACGCGCCGCGCCGCCTTGTCGACGTTGGACACCTGGGCGTCCAGGCGGTCGCCGACGGCGAACCGTTCCGGACGCTGGTCGGCGCGGTCGCGCGACAGGTCGGACTTGCGGATGAAGGCCGTCATCGGCGCGTCGTCCTCGCCGAACTTCACCTCGATGCCGCCCGAGGTGATCTCGGTGACGGTGACGGTGACGGTCTGGCCCTTGCGGTAGGTGTCGCCCTGCATCGGGTCGCCGGCCAGTTGCTTGATGCCGAGCGAGATGCGTTCCTTCTCGACGTCGACGTCCAGCACCTTGGCCTTGACCATGTCGCCCTTGTTGTACTTGGCGATGGCCTCTTCACCCGGCGTGGCCCAGTCGAGATCCGACAGGTGCACCATGCCGTCGATGTCGTTGTCGAGGCCGATGAACAGGCCGAACTCGGTGGCGTTCTTGACTTCGCCTTCCACGGTCGAACCGATCGGGTGGGCGGCCAGGAAGGCGTCCCACGGGTTCGCCATGGCCTGCTTGAGGCCGAGCGAAACGCGGCGCTTGGACGGATCGACGTCCAGGACGACCACTTCCACCTCTTGGCTGGTGGAGACGATCTTCCCGGGGTGGACGTTCTTCTTGGTCCAGGACATCTCGGAAACGTGGACGAGACCTTCCACACCGGGCTCCAGCTCCACGAAGGCGCCGTAGTCGGTGATGTTGGTGATGCGGCCGGTGAACTTCGCGCCCACCGGGTACTTGGCTTCCACGCCGTCCCACGGGTCGGACTGCAGTTGCTTCATGCCGAGCGAGATGCGCTGGGTGTCCGGGTTGATCTTGACGATCTGCACCTTGACCGTGTCGCCCACCGCCAGCACCTGGCTCGGGTGGTTGACGCGCTTCCAGCTCATGTCGGTGACGTGCAGCAGGCCGTCGATGCCGCCCAGGTCCACGAACGCACCATAGTCGGTGATGTTCTTGACCACGCCTTCGCGGACTTCGCCTTCCTGCAGCTGGCTGACCAGCTCGGTGCGCTGTTCGGCGCGGGCTTCTTCCAGGATGGCGCGGCGCGAGACCACGATGTTTCCGCGCGGGCGGTCCATCTTCAGGATCGCGAACGGCTGCTCGCGGCCCATCAACGGGCCGACGTCGCGGACCGGGCGGATGTCGACCTGCGAGCCGGGCAGGAAGGCCGAGGCGCCGCCGAGGTCGACGGTGAAGCCGCCCTTCACGCGGCCGACGATCGAGCCCATGACCGGCTCGTTGCGCTCGTAGACGGCTTCCAGGCGGGTCCAGGCTTCCTCGCGGCGGGCCTTGTCGCGCGACAGCACGGCTTCGCCCATGGCGTTCTCGACGCGCTCCAGGAACACCTCGACGGTGTCGCCGACCTTGATGGCGGCCTTGCCTTCTTCCTCGCCGAACTCCTTCAGCGAGACGCGGCCTTCGGTCTTCAGACCGACGTCGATGATCGCGATGTCCTTCTCGATCGCCACGACCTTGCCGTGGACAACCTGGCCTTCCATGAAGTCGCGACCGCCCATGGACTGGTCGAGGAGCGCGGCGAAATCGTCGCGGGTGGGGTTGAGGCTCATATCGTCAGCCATTTGAACTCTTCTTCGTGAATGACATGAGGCCCGCGCGGCGAAGCCGGCGGCCGGGACCCAGGTCGGGTTAGGGGTTGAACCGAAGACACGACAGGGATGGCCCTATCGCGCAGTGGATTTTGCCCGCAGCGATCGAGGGTAGGGCGCGGTTGGATTTGCCGGAGAGCCTAACCCTCGTGAGAGGAGAGCCACCTGGCGCGCGCCGCCTCGACGATGCGGCGGGCCGCATCGGCGGCGGCTTCTATAGTCATTTCAGAGGTGTCCAGCAAGACCGCGTCCGGCGCGGGCTTCATGGGCGCGGCGTCGCGGCCGCCGTCGCGGGCGTCCCGCTTCCTGATATCGGCGAGGATCGCGGCCTTGCTCACCCGCTCGCCCTGGGCCTTCAGCTGCTTCCAGCGGCGCTCGGCGCGGACCTCCGGCGAGGCGGTGACATAGAGCTTGGCCGGGGCGTCCGGGACGATCACCGTGCCGATATCGCGCCCGTCGAGGATGGCGCCGCCTTCCTGGCGCGCGAAGGTGCGCTGGAAGTCCCAGAGCGCGTCGCGGACCCGGGGATGCACCGCCACGCGGCTGGCCGCCTCGCCCGCCTCGCGGGTGCGCAGGCGCGGGTCCTCCAGCTGGTCGGCGGTGAGCAGCACGGCCGCCGCCTGGGCGGCGTCCTGATCGTCCAGGTCCTCGCCCGCCGCCTTCACCGTCATGCCGACGCAGCGATAGAGCAGGCCGGTGTCCAGCACCGGCAGGTCGAAGGCCTCGCCCAGCCCCTTGGCGATGGTCCCCTTGCCCGAGGCCGCCGGCCCGTCGACCGCGATCACGAAGGTGGTCAGCGGCGCGGGGCCTTCGTCGTCGATGAGGCTCACGAGGAGATTTCCCCGCCGAGCCCCTGCATCAGGGTCAGGAAACCGGGGAAGCTGGTGGCGATCATGCCGGGCTCGTCGACGGCGACCGGGGCGTCGGCGGCCAGGCCGAGGATCAGGTGGCTCATGGCGATGCGGTGGTCGCCGTGGGTCGTGACCCGGGCCCCGCCCGCGACGCCGTGATTGGCGCGCACGGCGCCCACGACGGTCAGGCTGTCGGGGCCTTCCTCGACCGCCACGCCGCAGGCGGCGAGCCCGGCGGCCATCAAGGCGATGCGATCGCTCTCCTTCACCCGCATCTCGCCGATGCCCAGCATGCGGGTCGGCCCGTCGGCGAAGGCGGCGGCCACCGCCAGGATCGGGTACTCGTCGATCATCGAGGGCGCCCGCTCGGGCGGCACCTCGACCCCCACCAGCTCGGAATGGCGCGCGGTGACGTCGCCCACCAGCTCGCCGCCCTCCTCGCGGACGTTGGTCACGGAGAGGTCGGCGCCCATATCGCCCAGGGTGTCCAGCAGGCCGATGCGCAAGGGGTTCAGCAGCACGCCCTCCACCGTCACCTGCGACCCCGGTGTGATCAGGGCTGCGACGATCGGGAAGGCGGCGGAGGACGGGTCGCCCGGCACGCGGATCTTCGTCCCCTTCAGCGTCTGGCCGCCCGGCAGGACGATGCGGCGGCCATCGGCTTCGTCGGAG
>JAFEDM010000244.1 GCA_018241625.1 Pseudomonadota bacterium
ACGAATAGCGGATATCCTTTTCCCGCTCGGCCGCTTCCTGCAGGGTCTTGGGCAGCGGGCCGCGGGCGTTGAACAGGTCCACCTGATAGATGACCAAGTCGCCTTCGCCGTCCTGGTCGAGGACATATTCCAGCGGGGTGTTGGAGACGAGGCCGCCGTCCCAGTACCATTCGCCGTCGATCTCGATGGGCGGCAGGCCAGGCGGCAGGGCGCCGGAGGCCATGATGTGCCGCGGCCCGATCTTCTGATGGCGGTTGTCGAAGTAGGCGAAGTTGCCGGTGCGGATGTTCACCGCGCCGACCGAAAGCCGGGTCTCGCGCGCATTGATCCGGTCGAAGTCCACCAGGCGTTCCAGCGTGTCCTCCAGGGGTCCGGAGTCGTAGAAGCTGAGCGCTTGCGGCCCGCGATGCGGCAGCAAGGGCGAGAGCGGACGAGGGGTGAAGAAGCCTGGCACGCCGGCGGTCATGGCCCAGCCCACGCTGGCGTCGCTGAACGCCCCGCGCCAGCTGTCCTCCACGACCGGCAGAGCGGCGGGCCAGCCGGAGGTCACCAGGGTCCAGAAATCCTCCAGCTTCTTCAGCCGCTCAGCCGGCGCATTGCCCGCGATGATCGCCGCATTGATCGCGCCGATGGAGATGCCGGCCACCCAATCGGGCTCGGTCCCGGCCCGGCTCAGCGCCTCGTAGACGCCGGCCTGGTAGGCGCCGAGCGCGCCGCCGCCCTGCAGCACCAGGACGTGGCGTGGATCCGAAGTGGTCACCTGGACAAAGGCTCCTGCGGGCGGCGCGCCCATATTGCGATGCAAAATGACCATCGTGCGACGCAGCGACAAGAGCATCGGCGATTGCGCGGCTCCGGTGTCGGGCCGATCCTGCGGCCATGGCCACGCCTGATTCCGCTCTTGACCTCGGCGCCCTGGAGCGGGCCCGAGCGCTGCTGACGCCTCAGGCGCCGAAGGAGCGGGTCTGGCCCGCCCTGGGCGCCGCGGCCCTGCTGGCGGTTTCCGCCTTGGTGTTCGCGACGGCCATGCTGCTGGCGCCGCCGCTGACGAGCGAGCACGTGGCCCGCGAGCGCGGCGTCGAATAGGGCCCTCACACAAAAGAGGGTTGACGCTTACGTCACGGCACGAGGCTAACTCCCGATGAAACGAGCGTTCCACAGAGGACGCCACAGGAGGACAGCCATGCATGACCTGATCATCCGCGGCGGCACGATCGTCGACGGCACGGGCGAAGCGCCGTTCGTGGGCGACATCGCCATCGACGGCGACCGGATCGTCGAGGTGGGCCAGGTCGAGGGGCCGGCGCGGCGCGAGATCGACGCCTCGGGTCTGACGGTGACGCCCGGCTGGGTCGACATCCACACCCACTACGATGGCCAAGCCACCTGGGACCCGCTGCTCGCGCCCTCCAGCTGGCACGGCGTGACCACGGCGATCATGGGCAATTGCGGCGTGGGCTTCGCGCCCGTGCGGCCCGACGCCCACGACTTCCTGATCGAACTGATGGAGGGCGTCGAAGACATCCCGGGTTCGGCGCTGGCCGAGGGGATCACCTGGAAGTGGGAAAGCTTCCCCGAATACCTCGACGCGCTCGAGGCCATGCCGCGCGCGATCGACATCGGGACCCACGTGCCGCACGCGCCGGTGCGGGCCTATGTCCTCGGCGACCGCTGCAACACCGACTACGAGCCGAACGCCGAGGAGATCGCCGAGATGGCGCGCCTGGTGCGCGAGGGTGTCGAGGCGGGCGCGCTGGGATTCTCCACCTCCCGGACCCTGCTGCACAAGGACCTGAAGGGCGTCCACATGCCCGGCACCTTCGCCGGCTCCGACGAGATGCTGGCCATGGGCCTTTCGATGAAGGGCCTGCGCCACGGCGTGTTCGAAATGGTCAGCGACCACCTGGGCGACGACGACGAGTGGATGTGGGTGAAGGGCTTCGCCCAGGAAACCGGCCTGCCGGTCACCCTGGTGGCGACCTCGGCCGGCGCCTACGAAGGCAACAAGATGTACAATATCGCCGAGGAGTCGCGTCGCCACGGCATGGACATCCGGCCGCAGATCGCCGGGCGTCCGACCGGCATCCTCCATGGCCTCACGTCCAACTTCCACATCTTCGCCGCCAGCCCGAGCTACAAGGACCGGATCGCGCCGCTGCCGCTCGACGCGCGCGCCGCCGAGATGGCCAAGCCGGAGGTCCGCGCGGCCCTGCTGAGCGAGGACAGCGGCCTAATCCGTGCGGCGCTGGGGACCAGCCCGAGCGATGTGTCGCTGGCCACCGCGCTCGGCGCCGGCAGCCTGCTCTGGCGCATCTTCCCGTTGGGCGAAAACCCAGATTATGAACCCAACCGCGAGCACAGCGTGGCGGGCCTGGCCGAAGCGGCCGGCGTCTCGCCGCTGGAGATGATGTACGACCTGCTGATCCGCGACGGCGGGCGCGAGCTGTTCTACCAGCCGCTCGGCGGCTACGTGACCTACAACTTCGACTTCTTCCGCAAGAACATGCAGCATCCCAATGTGCTGTTTGGCCTTTCCGACGGCGGCGCGCACTGTGGTGTGATCGCCGACGCCGGTATGCCGACCTTCATCCTGACCCACTGGGCCCGCGACCGGGTGAAGGGCGACCGCTTCCCGCTCGAGTTCCTGGTGCGCAAGCTGACCAGCGACACCGCCAAGGCCTACGGTCTGAACGACCGCGGCCAGCTGAAGCCGGGGCTGCTGGCCGACCTCAACCTCATCGACTTCGACGCCCTGAAGCTGCACCGCCCGGTGGCGGTCAACGACCTGCCGGCCGGCGGCAAGCGTCTGGTGCAGAAGGCCGAAGGCTATCGCTATACGATCAAGTCCGGCCAGGTGACGTTCCAGGACGGCGAGTCCACCGGCGCTCTGCCCGGCGGCCTGGTGCGTGGCGGCCGCGAGGCGGTGATCCTGCCGATCGCGGCGGAGTAGACCCTAGACGAACCGCCAACTCTCTTCCGCCGCGCGCCGCAGGGCCCGGGCCTTGTGCAGGGTCTCGTCGTATTCGGCGTCCGGGTCGCTGTCGGCCACGACGCCGCCGCCGGCCTGGACGTACATCATGCCGTCCTTGAAGAGGGCGGTGCGCAGGATGATGCAGGTGTCGACCGAGCCGTCGGCGCCGAAGTAGCCGGCGGCGCCGGCGTAGCCCACGCCGCGTTTTTCGATCTCCAGCTCGTCGATGATCTCCATCGCCCGCACCTTGGGCGCGCCCGAGAGCGTGCCGGCGGGCAGGGCGGCCATCACCACGTCCACCGGGTCCAGGCCGTCAGGCGCGTCGCCTTCGACATTGGAGACCAGGTGCATGACGGTGCTGTAGCGCTCGACGAAGAAGCTGTCGGTCACCCGCACGCGCGGCGCACGGCGACCACCTTGGACCGGCGCAGGCGGCTCGTTGGCGCCCTTGGCCTTCAGCATGGCCACACGGCCCACGTCGTTGCGGCCGAGGTCGAGCAGCATCAGGTGCTCGGCGTGCTCCTTGGGGTCGGCGATCAGCTCGGCCTCAAGCGCTGCGTCCTCGGCCGGCGTCGCGCCGCGCGGGCGGGTGCCGGCGATCGGGCGGATGGTGATCTTGCCGTCGCGCAGCCGCACCAGGATTTCCGGCGAGGAGCCCGCGAGCTGGAAGTCGCCGAAGTTCAGGTAGAACAGGAAGGGCGAGGGATTGGCCCGCCGCAGTGACCGGTAGAGCGCGAAGGGGTCGTGCTTGAACGGCGCGCGGAACCGATGGCTGGGCACCACCTGGAAGATGTCGCCGGCGCGGACGTAGTCCTTGGCCCTGTTGACGATCTCCCGATAGCGTTCGCGGCCCACCGGCGTGGTGAAGGCGTCCGGCTCCGGCTTGGCGTCGCCCTTCAGCGGCGGCGTCGGCTTCTTGAGGTCGGCCTGGACGGCGGCGATCCGGGCCTGGGCGGTGTCATAGGCGTCCTTCGCCGAGGCGGCGCCGGGGCGGACCGGCGTGACTAGGATGATCTCCTGGGCGATGGCGTCGAAGATCGCCACGATCGAAGGCCGGGTCATGATCCCGTCGGGCAGGCCGAGCGGATCGGGGTTGATGTCCGGTAGGCGCTCCACCAGCCGGATCATGTCGTAGCCGATCACCCCGAACAGGCCGGCGGACGGCGGCGGCAGGCCGGCCGGCATCTCGATGCGCGAGGCGGCGACCAGGTCGCGCAGGCTGTCCAGCGCGCCGCCCGCCTGGGGCGTGAAGCGGCCCGCGGCGATGGCTTCGCCCTCGGCGATCTCGGCCTGGTCGCCGCGGCAGCGCCAGACGAGGTCGGGATTGAGCGTGATTATCGAATAGCGGGCGCGGAAGGCGCCGCCCTCGACGCTCTCGTAAAGGAAGGCGTAGGGCCGCCCGTGGCCGATCTTCAGATAGGCCGAAACCGGCGTCTCGAGGTCATCGATCAGCCGGGTCCAGACAAGTTGTGGCCTGCCGGCCTGGTAAGCCTGCTCGAAGGCCGGAAACGCAGGCTCGACGGTCATTTCGCGAGCGGCGGCTTGCCCGGCGCCTTCGCTCCGCCCGTCGCCTTGCCGCCGATCGCCTTGGCGTCCTGCGGCTCCAGGCCGATCGCCTCGCGCGCCCGGTTGGCGTTGATAGTCACCTTGATCCGCTCGCGCGCCGCAACGTGGGCGGTCTCGCCGATCTCGCGCAGGTAGCCGCCGTTCATCTGCGGCCGGATCTGCTCCTCGGTCTGGGCGAGCATCGCCGGATCGCCGACGTGCACGGCTTCCATCTTGCCCACCAGCAGGCCCAGATGGGTGTTCTGGGCGGTGAAGACGTCGCCCGGCTTGGCGTTGAACAGGTGGCCCAGCAGGTCCGGCGACAGTTCCTTGTTCTGGCTGGCGCTGCGGCGATCGATGCCGGCGACCTTGACGACACTCGAGCCCGCGGCCTTGGCCACGGCGTCGAAGCTTTCGCCCTTGTTCAGCTGGGCGACGTAGCCGTCGGCCTTGGCTTGCAGCGCCTTGATCACCTCGCGGTTGGTCCAGACGGTCGCCAGCTTGTCGCGGACGTCGGCGAGGGGCTGCATGGCGGGCGGGGTCACCTTTTCGACGCGCACCGCGAAGAACTCGCCGTTGCCGGCTTCCTCGACCTCGCTCTCGCCGCCGGCCGGCAGGCCCCAGGCCGCTTCCATGAGCTTTGGGCTGAGGCCCTGGACCGGCTGGCCCTGCTCGTCACGGCCGTTCTGGGTCACGGGGCCGATGGTCTGGGTCGGCACGCCGGCCTTGGCGGCGGCGGCGGCCAGGTTGGCGCCGCCCTGGTGGGCGTCGTCATAGGCCTGGGTGAGCTGATAGACCTTTTCGGCGGACTGATCCTTGCGGATCTCGGCCTCCAGGGCGGGTTTAACCTCGTCCAGGGTGACAGCCCGGCCCGGCGTCACCGAGATCACCTTCACCACGGCCAGGCCCAGCTGGCCCTTCACCGTGGCCACCTGGCCCGCCGGGGTCTGGAAGGCGGCGGCGCCCACCTTGGGGTCGGCGATCGCCGACTGCGGCTTGTTGGCGTAGGTGATCGCCTCCACGCCGGCGCTCTTGGCGACCAGGGCCGGATCGGCGCCTTCCTTGGAGAGGTTCTTGGCGATGGTCAGCGCCGTCTGGGCATCCTTCGCCGGAATCTGGACGAGGGTGCGGGTCTCCGGCGTCGACAGGGTGTCCTTGCGGAAGTTGAAGCGCTTCTGCAGCTCGGCCGGGTCGATGGGCGTGTTCACCGTCACCTGGCTGGGCGAGAACCTGACGACCGTCAGCGTGCGGAATTCCGGTCGGGTGAAGGCCGCCTTGTTCTCGTTCATGAGCTCGGTGAGCTGGGCGTCGGTCGGCGGCGCGGGCTTGGCCACGGCCGACGGCTCGAGCGCGAAATAGTCGAGGTCGCGGCTTTCCTGGGTGAAGATCGCCGCCAGGGCGGAATAGGCGCGCGGGATGCGAAGGCCGGCGATGAGGCCGCTCGCCGCCTGCTGGTCGGCGATCTGGTCGCGCAGTTGGCCCTCGAAGGTCGTGACCGACAGGTTGTTGTCCGCCAGCCGCTTGGCGTAGGAGGCCTTGTCGAACCGGCCGGTCACCTGGTCGAAGAAGGCCGGGATCTTGCGGATCTCGTCGCCCACCAGCTTGTCCGACGGGCGGATGCCCATCTTGTTCAGCATCTCGGAGAAGGCTTCCGTGGTGGCGATGCCCTCCAGCACCCGCCGGTCCAGGCCGTTCTCGGCGGCGATCTCGGGGGTGATCTGCTGGCCGACCTGCTGCTCGACGCGGCTCTTGTAGTTGTCGAAGGCGCGCTTGTAGTCGATCGGCGTCACGGTCCGCGAACCGGCGGTGATCACCGCATTGCCCACCGGATGGACGAACGAGCGATAGTTGCCGATCCCAAAGACGACGAAGCTGACGATCAGCAGGCCGAAGAGGACCGAGGCGACCCAGGATTTCGCGAAAGTGCGAATGGCGGCGAGCATAGAATCCCTTTCACGGGCCCGAGACGGGCGCGAGGTGATGGCCGGTATAGTGGAGGCCCCTCCCGCCCCGCAAGCGCGTGACACGCGGCCCCGCTTGGCTTAGCCACGATCGCGCGGCGTTGGGCCGCGTCTTTCGCGAGGCCCGATGGCTGTTCCGACCCCCTTGATCGCCGGCAATTGGAAGATGAACGGCCTCGGCGCCAGCCTCGAGGAGGCGCGCAAGGTCGCCGCCGGCGCGACGGCGGCGAAGGGCAGGGTGGCGATCTGTCCGCCGGCGACCCTGCTCGATCGGTTGGGTCAGGCGGTGGCCGGGTCGGCGGTGCTGACGGGCGGTCAGGACTGCCATCCGGACGTCTCCGGGGCCTTCACCGGCGATGTGGCGGCCGAGATGCTCGCCGACGCCGGGGCGAAACTGGTGATCCTGGGACACTCCGAGCGTCGCGCGGGCTACGGCGAGAGCGACGAACTGGTGGCGAAGAAGG
>JAFEDM010000245.1 GCA_018241625.1 Pseudomonadota bacterium
CCCCTCCGTCAGCTTGGCTGCCACCTCCCCCGCAGGCGGGGGAGGAGCGAGAGCTACACCCCGAACAGCTTGCGCACGCGGATCGAGAACACCCGGCTGGGCTGCTGGGCGCGCGCCTGGATGAGCGCCAGGGTCGAGATGTTGCGCGGGCCGGCGAAGTTGTCGTCGAAGCGCTTGAACGAGCGGTGCACGGCGTTGTCGACCTCGAAGCGCCACTGCAGGTCGGGCCTGGGCTTCCATTCGATGAACGGGTCGAGCTGGCTCTCGTACTTGCGCGTCTCGATGACGTTGAACCGGTAATAGCGCTCGCGCTGCTGGCCATAGAGGTCGACACCCCAGTCCATGTGGCGCACCGGCAGGTCCTGGGTGAAGTGCAGGTCCCAGTCCACCGGGTGCAGGCCAGATATCTCGCGCGGCTGGTGGGTGGTGGGATCGATCACCTGGCTCTGGCGCCAGGTGGAGTTGGCCAGGAACCGGCCGCCCTTGACGCCCAGCCGGTCGAGCGGGACGGTGAGGTTCAGGCTCTCCTCGTCCTTCGTGCCGTCGCCGATGTTGGCCGGCGCGTCGAAGACCCCGGTGCCGGCGCCGAAGATCGGCGCGCGGTCGACCGCCTGGCTGATCTCGGTGTGGCGCAGGGTGATCACCGCCGAGCCGCGGCCCCAGAACCGCCGTTCGAAGGCGATCTCGCTGATCAGGTCCTGCTCGGGCACCAGCTTCGGATTGCCGACCGTCACCACGCCCGCGGAGAACGACGTCGAGGCCACGAAGGAGTTGAAGTCCAGCTGGCCCACCGAGCGTTCGAACCGCAGCCGCACCTGGGTGTTCTCGTCCGGAGACCAGGTGAACAGCGCCCGGGGCTTGGTGTAGTAGAGGGTCTTCTCCTGGACCACGTCGCCGGAGGAGGCGATGTTCGAGCCTTCCTCACGCACGCCGCCCTCGGCGGTGAGGGTGGGCGTCAGCTGCCAGACCACCTTGCCGAACAGCTCGCCGCGCTTCTCCTCCACATCGACGTTGGCGGCCGGCAACGGAATGGCCGCCCCGTTGTCGGAAAAGCGGATGCGGTTGGAGAAGGTGTTGTCCGCGCCCTCCGCGCCCAGCTCCCACGAGACCTTCGAACTCTGCTGGAAGGTGACGACGGCGCGGGCGATGGTCTCGGCCGTGGTGGTGTCCTGGTGGAAGAGCTGAGTGTCGCCCGGCGCCAGGAACCGGTCGGCGTAGTGCTCGGTCTTGTCCTGCCGCAGCAGCACCGTCTCCAGCCGGGTCCGACCGCCCAAGGCGTGGGTGTAGCGGGCCCCGAACTCGGTCTGGAAGGCGTTGTCGTCCTGATGCTCGCGCGTGGTCAGAAGCGTGGGCGTGGTGAAGGTGTCGCTCTCGTTGGAGTCGTAGGGGCCGGTGTTCACCCGGGCGTTCAGCCGGATCCGGCCGCCCCACAGCGGCTCCTCGGCCGCGCCGTTCAGGGTGAAGGTCTGGCCTTCGCCCTGGGCGTGGATATGGCCCAGCGACAGGATCTTCTGGCTGGGGTCGCGGGTGCTGACGCCGCCGTCACCCAGGCCGCCGTCCTGGCCCTCGCCGACCAGCAGGCCGCCTTCCCAGGTTCCGGGGCCTAGCTTGCCGGACCCTTCGGCGCGGGCGGCCCAGTATTCGCGGCCGTCGGCGAGCGAGGTGCTCTGCGCCGCCAGCAGGCCGTGGAAGGCGCCGCCGGCCTTGCGCACCACATTGGCGATCACCGTCTTGCCCTGCATGTCGATGCCGGGGGCGCCGCCGCGGATGACGTCGATGTGGTCGATGCTGCTGGCCGGCATCCGGTAGAGCAGCTGGTCCAGGGTGTCGGTCTTGGTGGCCGGGCGCTGGCCGTCGATCAGCACATTGCCGGCCGCGCCCTCATAGCCGCGCACGCTGGAGCCGGCGTCGAGGGTGAAGCCCGGCAGCCGGTTGATCATCTCCTGGGCGTTGGCCGGGCCGTAGGCGGCGAAGAAGCTGGGATCGTAGCGGGTGACGCCCTCGCCCGCCGGGGCGGCCGGGGCGGCGGCTCCGGCCGGCGCGGACGCAGGTGGCGTGACAGTCGGAGCCGGGACCGCCTGGACGGCGGCCTGGGCCAGCAAAAACAGTATCATTCGGAACTCCCCAAGTGAGCAAGACCTGGACCGCGCCGAGCTCCGAAACCAATTAATTGCGTGTAATATCGCTGAATTCGCGGCAGATTTTCCCGGCGTTACCGTTCGTCGCGCAATTTCGTCTCTTCGTCGTCAGTTGCCGAAGAGCTTCCGCACCCGGAAATAGAAGACGCGGCCCGGCTTGTAGGTGCGTTGTTCGACGTTATCGAGTGCGACGCTGCTGCGTGGGCCGTCCCAGTTCTCGTAGACGTGCTTGAACGGGCGGGCGGTGACGTTGTCGATCTCGAGGCGGAAGCTGAACTTCGGGTTCGGTTTCCACTCCAGGAACGGCGTCACATAGGTCTGCAGCTTGTCGATCTCGATCTGGTTGAAGCGGTAATAGCGCTGTTGGAAGCCGCCGCCGATGTCGAGGCCATAGCTGAAGGCGCCGATCGGCTGGCTGTAGTGGAAATCCCAGTCGTTGGGGTGCTGGCCGCTGATCGGTCGCGGCCGATGGGTGGTCGGGTCGACCACCTGCGACAGGCGGCGCGTATAGTCGCCGCGAATCTGCGCGCCCTTCAGCCCCAGTTTGTCGAGCGGGAGGTTGAGCGTGATCAGGAAATCGTCCTCGGTGCCGTCACCGATGTTGGCCGGCGCGTCGAAGAAGGCGCCGCTCGAGGCGCGGATCGGCGCCCGATCGATTACGTCGGTGATCTCCAGATGGCGTGCGGTCAGGGTGACGCCGCCCGTGCCCCAGAAGCTGCGCTCGACGGCTACCTCGCTCGCCCAGTCCTGCGAGGGGACCAGGTTGGGGTTGCCGGCGCTGACCACGCCGGCGGTCAGGGTGGTGGAGGCCACGAAGGAGTTGAAGTCCAGCTGGCCCACTTCGCGCTCGTAGCGGAAGCGGACCTGAGTCTTGGCGTCCGGGGCCCAGGTCAGCAGGATGCGGGGCTTGGTGTAGTACAGCGTCTTGGACAGGTTCACGTCGCCGCTGGACTCGATCTGCGAGCCTTCCTCGCGCAGCCCGCCCTCCACGGTCAGGGTGGAGAACGGGCGCCACACGACCTTGCCCAGCACCTCGCCGCGTTTCTCGTCGACCATCACGTCGGCGGCCGGCACCGGCATGAAGGCGCCATTGTCGGAGAACCGGATGTGGTTCTCCAGGGTGTTGTAAGCGCCCTCGGTCGCGGCTTCCCACGAGAGCTTCGGGGTCTGCTCGAACTTCACCGTCCCGCGCAGGATCGATTCTGAGGTGGTGGTGTTCTGCTTGAACACCTGGTTGTCGGTGGGGTTGATGAAGTTGTCGGCGAACTTCTCCTTCTGGTCCTGGCGCAGGGCCACGATCTCGAGGTTCGTCCGCGGGCCGAACGGGCGGCTGTAGTTCAGGCCCACCTCGCTCTGGGCCTTGTTGTCGTCCTGATGGTCGTGCTCGGTGTGGGTGTCGGGAAACTGGGTCGTGTCCAGTTCATCGAGGTCGTAGTTCTGGCCGAACAGCCGCGCGTTCACCCGCAGCCGGCCCGCGCCCAGGGGCGCTTCGGTGGCGCCGGTCAGGGTCTCTTGCGTGCCCCAGCCCTGGGCGTGGATGTGACCGTCGAGGTTCGGCGTCCCATTGCCGTTGGTGATTTTGCGCGCGCCGTCACCGAAGCCGTCGTCGACGAA
>JAFEDM010000246.1 GCA_018241625.1 Pseudomonadota bacterium
ATGTCGGTCTCCCGTGGTCAGGACCTGCTGCGGTCATCGCCGCATCGAACAGGAGCAAGTTGACCAGAGACTGCCCCGGCCCGCCTTGAGGCGGATCAACTCCGTTGAGGACGCCAGCGCCCCGGCGAGACCCGTCTGGATCCAGCCGAGGCGCCTTCGCCCGTGCGCGGCGTCAGTCGGGGGGACGAGGCAGCCGCGCATGGTCTGTTTGGGGATCAGGCCCCGATGGTCGTCCGGTCCTCCACCGCGGTGACGCCGGGCGCGGCCCAGGCGGCGTGTTCGACGGTTTCGCGTTCGGCCCAGGTCGGCAGCTTGCCGTCCAGGAACACCTTGCCCTCCGCCACGGTGACGGCGACGGCGTGGGCGGCGGTGTCGGCGCGGCGGTCGAGGGCTTCCTCGATGCGGCGCTTGATGTCGGTGGCGCGCACGTGCGGCCGCAGGGTGATCATGTTGGTGACGCCGCGGACGCCCGCCAGATGCCGCAGGCCGCTCTCGGCCGCCATCCGCTGATAGGCCCATTCCACCTGGCCGGTCAGGGTGACGTAGCCCTCATGGACCTTCACCTGGATGGCGCCCTTGGGGACGGTGACGTCCCAGTCGATGATGTTGGCGACCTTGGCGGCGATCCCGGTGTCGGACTCCGCGTCCGGCGCCAGCCGCACCTCGATCTCCTGCGCGTAGCCGCGCACGCCCTTGATGCGCTTTACCGCCTTTTCCGCGGCGAACAGCTCGGCATAGCTGCCGACGTGACCGGTCAGGTTGACGATGCCGCGCTCGACGCTGACGCCGATGCCCGTGGCGTTGACGCTGGGCTCCCACTCGAGTTCGTCCTCGACGAGCCGCTTCAGAAGCTTGTCTTCCATCATTCACCTCGATCTGGCCCTCATGGCCAGTCCCAGGATGGGCGGTCATGGCGGCCCGGCCTTGAGCCAGATCAAGGGCGTTTCGACTCGCGAAGCCGCCACACGACAAGGGGCGTGAGGGTCATAAGCGCCAGCCCAAGCAGCATCGCGCCGCCGCGCCGTGGATCGTAATCGGCCAACAGCGCTGACCAGGTCTCGCCCAGCGCGCGGCCGAGGCCGAGGTCGAAGGCGGCGGTGAGTCCGGCCCACAGGAAACCCACGAAAATCGCCGAGGCCGGCCTGCGCAGGCCCAGCCAGCGCCACGCCGCCCAGGTCAGGGCGAAGATCAGGCCCGCGCCGATGACGACGCCGACTTCGCGGGCCGCGAGCTGTACATCGGGCGTGAGCAGGATGTGGCGCAGGGCGCCCTGCGCCGTCTCCGCGGCGATGAACAACGCCCAGACGAGCAGGGCCCGCAACAGGGCCATCAAGCCGCCGGCCGGCATGTCAGCGGGCCGTATAGCCGCCGTCGACCACCAGCTCCGCGCCGGTGACGAACTTGCTTTCGTCCGAGGCCAGGTAGACGCACGCCCAGGCGATGTCGTCGGGTTCGCCCACATGGCCCAGAGGGTGCAGAGCGTCCAGCGCGCTGCGGGCGGCGGCCTGGTCGGCCTGGCCCTCGAGGTAGCCCTGCACCATCGGGGTCCAGATGAAGCCCGGGTGGATCGAGTTCACCCGGATCTTGTCGGGCGCGTAGATGAGGGCGTCGTTCTTGCTCATCAGCCGCACGGCGCCCTTGGAGGCGTGATAGGGCGGATTGTCGGCCGCGCCGACCAGGCCGTAGATCGAGGACAGGTTGATGATCGACCCGCCGCCGGCGGCGCGCAGGTGCGCGATGGCGTGCTTGGTGCCGAAGAAGACGCCCTTCACATTGACGTCCATGACCTGATCCCACTCGGCCTCGGTCAGCTGGTCGGTGGGCTTGTTGGCGCCGGCGACGCCCGCGTTGTTGACCATAACGTCGAGGCGGCCGAACCGATGGACGATGGCGGCCAGCACGCTGTGCACCTCCTCTTCGCGGGTGACGTCGAGGGGCCAGAAATGAGCCTTGAGGCCGCGTGCGGTCAGGGCGTCGGCCAGGGCCTGGCCCTCGTCCAGCCGGTCCAGGATGGCGACAGCGGCCCCTTCCTCCGCCATGCGGATGGCGGTCGCGCGGCCGAGGCCCAGCGCGGCGCCGGTGATGGCGGCGACCTTGCCCTTCAGTCTGTCCATGAGGTCCTCCCGGAGTTGCGGCGGGCAGGATGCGCCATCGGGCGCGGTCCGCCTTGCGCGAGGTCAAGCCGCCGGACGGGCCAGATCTTTTTTGCGCAGGATCAAGGCGAGTGGCGGGTCAACGGCCAAGCTCCGCGCGATCACAACGGAGCGCACAATGTCCTGGTATCTGGTCCTCGTGCTGGCGGTCTACGCGGCCTTCATCGTCCTGCTCGGCTTCTTCACCGTCACCACCCTGGTGGACGACGCCCGGGAGCGTCGCCGCCGCTAGTGCGCGACGGTCGCTTCGCGGATCCAGCGGATCAGGCCATCCTCGATCAGCGGCTTCTCGAGGATCGGTGCGTTGACGCGCGCCGCCTGGTGGCGGAAGAGGCGGTTGGGGTGGCTGGTGATCACCGCCGCGGGCAGGGCGCAGCCGGCCGCCCGCAACTTCGCCAGGGTCTCGAGGCCGGAACCGTCCGGGAGCCGCTCGTCGATCACCAGGCACGCGCCCGACAGCGGCAGGTCGAACGCCAGCAAGGTCGCCGCATTGTCGCAGGTCGCCACCCGATAGCCCTCCATCTCGATGGAAAAGGCCAGGGCGGTGCGGACGGCCGGGTCGTCATCGACCACCACCACGAGAGGCGCAGGGACAGGCATGCTCATGACAGCAACCTAACCCCTAGGACGGACACGGAATTGATCCGCCGCAAGGCGGACGCCTTTCAGGCGAAGCCGGCGATGAGCGCGATGCGGACCAGCTCCGAAAGGCCCTTCGCGCCGGTCTTGCTCATCATTTTGGCGCGATAGACCTCCACGGTCCGGGGACTGATGCCCAGTTCGTAGCCGATGGTCTTGTTGAGCTTGCCTTCGATCACGCCACGCAGCACGTCGCGTTCGCGGCCCGACAGACCCGACAACATGGCTTCGAAGCGCTTGCGTTCCGCGGACAATTCGTCGTTCGCCGCCTGGCTTTCCAAGGCCGCACGGATCGACGCGATCAGGGCTTCGTCGTCGAACGGCTTCTCGACGAAGTCTCTCACGCCGGCTCGCAGCGCCTCGACCGCCAGCGTCATGTCGCCGTGCCCGGTGATGATGATCACCGGCAGCTCACAGCCCCGCTCGCGCAGCCGGCGCACGAGCTCGAGGCCGTTCATCTCCGGCATGCGCACGTCGCTGACGATCACCCCCTGGTGCAGGCCGCCGGCCACCTCGAGGAATTCCAGCGGCGAAGCGTAGGTCCGGTTCGGGAGGTCGGCGATGTCCAGCCGGAATCCCAGCGAGGACCGCACGGCGTCGTCGTCGTCGATCACATGCACCAGGACGTCAGTCATCTTCGGCGAGCTCACGCTGTTGCACGGCCGGCACCGTGAAGCGGAAGACCGTGCCGCCGCCCGGATTGGGTTCGGCCCAGATCCGCCCGCCGTGGGCCTCGATAATGGTGCGGCAGATGGAAAGGCCCACGCCCATGCCCTGCGACTTGGTGGTGACGAACGGCTGGAACAACTGATCGGCTATCTCAGGTTTTAGCCCATGGCCAGTGTCGCTGACATACACCTCGACCATGTCGCCGTCGCGAGGCAGGGCGCCGACCACCAGGTTGCGGGTCTCGGAATCCGACATGGCCTCGATGGCGTTGCGGATCAGGTTCAGCGCCACCTGCTGGACCTGCACCTTGTCGGCCAGGACCAGGTCCACGTTGGCGGCGATCTTGAAGCGCAGCCGGACTCCGCTCTCCTTGGCGCCCACCATGGCCAAGGCGCCGGCTTCCTCCAGCAGCTTTGGCAGGCTCTCGATACGTCGTTCGGCCTCGCCTTTGGCGACGAACTCGCGCAGGCGACGGATGATCTGGCCGCCGCGCAGCACCTGTTCGACGCTGGCCCCGATCGCGTCGCGCATCCGCGGCTTGTCCAGCGGCTCGCGGTCGAGCAGCACCAGGGCGCCCTTCATGAAGTTGGCGGCCGCCGTCAGCGGCTGGTTCAGTTCGTGGGCCAGGGCGGACGCCATCTCGCCCAGGGCCGTCAGGCGGCTCATGTGCACCAGCTCGCCCTGAACGTCCTGCAGCCGTCGCTGGGTTTCCTGGCGTTCCGTCAGGTCGCGGACAAAGCCGGTGAAATAGCGGTGACCGCGGGACACCATCTCGCCGACCGACAGCTCCATCGGGAAGGTCGAGCCGTCCTTGCGCTCGCCGACCACCACACGGCCGATGCCGATGATCCGCCGCTCTCCCGTGTCCGCGTAGCGCTGCAGGTAGCCGTCGTGGGCGTCGCGATAGGGGTTGGGCATCAGGGTGCTGACGTTGCGCCCGATCGCTTCCTGGGCGGTCCAGCCGAACTGCCGCTCGGCCGCGGAACTGAACGACTGGATGATCCCGTGCTCGTCGATCACGATCATGGCGGACGGGACAGTGGCCAGAATCGAGGCCAGGTGGGCCTCGCGCTCGGCCAGGTCGCCCAGCGCGGCGGCGGCCTGGCTCATGCTGGTGATCAGGCGGCTTCCCGCCCAGCCGGTGGCGAGGCCCAGGGCCACGAAGGTGCCGGCGGCGACCTGGGTCTGGGGGTCGTCGATGAGGAGGGAGCCGGCCAGCCAGGCGTTGATCCCCAGGCCGACGGCGGTGGCCAGCATGGCGGCGCCCAGGCCGCCGACGGCGGCGGCGACCATCACGCCGGGGACGAAGAGCAGAAAATTCGCGCGATCGTACAGGATCGGAGCGAGAGCCAGCCGCGCCAAGAGGCAGGCGCCGATCGCCAGGATCGCGACGCCGTATCGCGCGAACCACTGGCCGGCCCGGCCGGTCGTCGGTGAGGCCGCTGGATCACCCATGG
>JAFEDM010000247.1 GCA_018241625.1 Pseudomonadota bacterium
CCGAACTGGTGGAAGAAGGCTCGCTGCTTCCGGTGACGGTGAAGGGCTGGAAGGAGCCCGCCTATCTCGACCCCGCCGCGCGCTGGCCGCGGGCGGTAGAGATCCGCGTCCTGCTCTCGCCCTTCGAAAACCTGATCTGGTTCCGCGAACGCACCGAGAAGATGTTCGGCGTGCGCTACCGGATCCAGATCTATACGCCGGCGCACAAGCGCACCCACGGCTACTACGTCCTGCCGTTCCTGGAGGGCGATGCGCTCACCGCCCGCGTCGACCTGAAGAGCGACCGCAAGGCCGGCGTGCTGGTCGTCCAGGCCAGCCACGCCGAGCCCTGGGCCAGCGACGACACGCCCGGCCGACTGGCGGACGAACTGAAGCTGATGGCCGGCTGGCTGGGTCTCAAGCGGGTGCGCGTGGAGCGGAAGGGGGATCTGGCCGAGGCGCTGGGGAAGGCGGTGGGGTGATCGGTCTCGCCCCCTCCGTCAGCTTCGCTGACACCTCCCCCGTTTCACGGGGGAGGAGCGATAACCTGCGCTCCTCCCCTGCACCGAAGAGTGCGGGGGAGGTGTCACCGCAGGTGACGGAGGGGGCATGAGAGCGCCGAGGCCGACACACGACCGTGCACGCGAGTTGCGCTCGAGGCTCAGCCTCCCCGAGAAGCTACTCTGGGTGCGACTTCGCCGGCGGTCGCCGAATGCGCCGGCGTTTCGGCGTCAGCATCCCGTCGGCCCCTACATCCTGGACTTCTACTGTTCCCAGGCTCGCCTCTGCATCGAAGTCGATGGCGCGTGGCACGGTATCGGTGACCGGCCGGCCCGCGATGAGCAGCGCGACGCCTACCTGCGCGCTCAGGGAATCGAAGTCGTCCGCGTCGCGGCCAGGTCGGTGCTTAAGGACCCGGAAGCGGTGACGGATTGGGTCCGTGCGCTTGCTGGGCCACGCCGTCCTGCGGGGGCTTGAGGTTCGCCCCCTCCGTCAGCTTCGCTGACACCTCCCCCGTTTCACGGGGGAGGAGCGTTTCAAGCCCAGCCCTCGGTCACGGCGTGCAGCCGGGCGTAGGGGCCGTTCTTCTTGACCAGCTCGGCGTGCTTGCCTTCCTCGACGATGCGGCCGTCCTCGAAGACGAGGATGCGGTCGGCGCCGCGGATGGTCGACAGGCGGTGGGCGATGACGATGGTGGTGCGGCCCACCATCAGCTCTTCCATGGCCGCCTGCACCCGCCGCTCGGTCTCCACGTCCAGCGACGACGTCGCCTCGTCCAGCACCAGGATCGGGGCGTCGGCCAGGAAGGCGCGGGCGATCGCCACCCGCTGGCGCTCGCCGCCCGACAGCTTCACGCCGCGCTCGCCGACCAGGGTCTGGTAGCCCTTGGGCAGGCGCTTGATGAAGTCGTCGGCGCGGGCGCGCTTGGCGGCCAGCTCCACCTCGTCCTGGGTCGCGTCGGGGCGCGAATAGGCGATGTTCTCCGACAGGGTCCGGTGGAACAGGGCCGGGTCCTGCGGGACCACGGCGATGCCGCGGCGCAGGCTGCCCTGGCTCACCTTGGAGATGTCCTGGCCGTCGATCAGGATCTGGCCGTCCTGGACGTCGTAGAGCCGCTGGATCAGCTTGACGAAGGTCGACTTGCCGGCCCCCGTCGGACCGACCAGCGCCACCCGCTCGCCCGGCGCGATGCGCAGGGTAAAACGGTCGTAGAGCGGCCGGTCCGCCGACTTGTAGCGGAAGGTCACCCGGTCGAAGACGATCTCGCCCAACTCCGGGCGGAAAGGCTTCGCGTCGGCCACGTCGATCACCTGCGGGTCCATGGTCGCGTAGCGCGCCACGTCCTCGGCGTCGTCCAGCCCCTTCTGGGTCATGCGGATGTTGTCGCCGATGTTCCGCAGGTAGCCGGTCATCAGCATGAAGGCGGTGATGACGAAGGCCACGTCGCCGGCGCTGGCCTGCCCCTTCACCCACAGCCGCAGCAACAGGCCCGTCAGCCCCGCCTGGAGCAGCACCAGGATCATGTTGTGGAACAGCCAGATGTCGGTGAACCGGTTCCAGGTCCTGTTGGCCGCGCGCCGCCACATCTCGGTGACGCCGGCGATCCGCGCCTCTTCGCGCGCCTCGGCGCCGAAGGCCTTCACGGTCGGGTTCGAGGCGATGGAGTCGGCCAGCGCCCCGCCGATCCGGCTGTCCAGCGCGACCGAGCGCAGGTTGGCCGGCCGGGCGTAGATGTTGGTCAGCACCAGGTTCGAGACGATGTAGGCCGTGACCAGCACCGCGGCGAAGGCGCCGATCAGCGGCCAGCGCACGGCGATCATGGCGCACAGGCCGATCAGCACGATCACCGCCGGTCCGAGGAACACCAGGGCCGCGTCGGAGACGTTGTCGTAACCCCACATGGCGCGGCTGAGCCGCCGGACCGTCGCGCCCGAGAAGGTGTCGGCGTGCCAGTCGGCGCTGAACGACTGGACCTTGCGGAAACCCTCGTCGGTCATCTCCTTCATGTTGTGCGAGGCCAAGGGGATCCAGAACCGCATCGACATGTTGCGGATCACCGAGAAGGCGAAATAGACGGCGACGAAGACCGCCCAGGCCCGCCAGGCGCCGCCGGCGCCCGCGTCCGGTCCCTTGGCCACCGCGTCCACCAGCTTGCCGGAGGCCCAGGGCGTCGCCAGGTCGAAGCCGATGGCGGCGATCACCAGGGCGACCGTGCCGGTCAGCATCCACGGACGGCGCAGCCAGAAGCGGCCGATGAACGCCATCACCTGGCTGTTCTTCAGCACCCGGGTCTTGGTCTCTTCGGTATCCTCGTAGTGGTCGGTCATCGGAAGCTCGAAATCGGGGCGCCGGGCGGACCGCACAAGGCCCCGAGGACAAACCTCTTTGGGGCGGCGGCCTGCGCATGGCGCGGGAAATTGGGTGTGGGCGGAGCGGGTCTGGCGGAAGGGACCCGGCGGGCCACGGGCGCGCGGAGTGACTTCGAAACCGGGGCCGAACTGGCCCTCAGACGAAGCGTTCCGGTTGAGTTAGAAGCGCGGCGGCGGCCCGGCGCAACCTCGAGGAGCGGTCGGAATGAACAGGTTCATGCGTCCCCTCCCTTCGGGTGGCTGAGGCGGCGGAAGCTAGGCGCGCGGGTCGGCAGCGTCAACGGCCGCAGCCGAACGCGGTTCGGCTTTGCGCAGGCGGGTGGCGGCGGGGTCACAGTCGCACTAGGAAGGTCCGGTGACCGCCACGACACCCCTGCCCGACGCCGCGCCCCGCAACTGGGTCGACCGGTTCGCGCCCGCGGGCCTGAGGCCGTGGCTGAAGCTCGGACGGTTCGACCGGCCGGTGGGAATCTGGCTCCTGATGCTGCCCGGCTGGCAGGGGGTGGCGCTGGCCGACGCCCTGGAGCACCGGGTCCCCAACCTGTCGCTGATGGGCCTGATCCTGCTGGGCGCGGCCCTGATGCGTTCGGCCGGCTGCGCCTACAACGACATCGTCGACCGGGACATCGACGCCAAGGTGGCGCGCACGGCGCTGCGGCCGATCCCGGCCGGCGAGATCAGCGTCGGCCAGGCCTGGGCCTATGTGATCGTCTGCTGCCTGATCTCGCTGGCCATCCTGCTCAGCCTGCCGCCGACGGCGGTGATCCTGGGTGTGGGCTCGCTCGCCCTGGTCGCCGCCTATCCGTTCATGAAGCGGATCACCTGGTGGCCGCAGGCCTGGCTGGGGCTCACCTTCAACTGGGGCGCGCTGCTGGGCTTTTCCGCGGCCATCGGCACGGGGCCCAGGTTCTGGCGCGGCATCGCCCCCTATGTGCTGGAGACCGGCAACACCGATATGCTGGGCCGCGCCATCGCCGACAGCGCGCTGCAGTGGCCGGCGGTCCTGCTCTACGCCTCCGGCGTGTTCTGGACGCTGGGCTACGACACCATCTACGCCATCCAGGACCTGGAGGACGACGCCCTGGCCGGGGTGAAGTCCACGGCGCGCCGGCTGGGCGCCCAGGCGCCGATCGCCATCCTGATGTTCTACCTGACCAGCCTGACCATCCTGCTGGGCATGGGCGCGGTGGCCGACCTCGGACCCTACTACTTCATCGGCCTGATCGCCTACGGGGTGCAGCTCTGCTCCCAGGCGCGCAAGGTGCGCACCGACAACGGGCCGTTGGCCCTGCGGCTGTTCAAGTCCAACGCCTGGGCCGGCCTGATCCTGCTGGCCGCCATCACCGCCGGGACCCGCTTCTTCCTCGACCTCTAACGGGGCCGACAGGCCGGTGGAGAGCGTGACGCTCGGTCATCCTGTCTTCCGGCGCCGCCCCGCGTTACACTGCGGCTCATGGCCATCGCCGCCCGCGTCGACCCGAAGACCTATTTCACGCCCGAGGAATGGGCGCCGCTGGCGCGCCGTTCGCCTTGGAAGGGCCTGGCGCTGGTGGCCCACGCCTGGCTAGTGATCGCACTCACCATGGCCGTGGTGGTCGCCCTTCCCGGCTGGTGGAAGCTCGTCGCCATCCCCTTCGCCATCGTGATCATCGGCGGCCGACAGCTTGGCGTTTCGATTCTGATGCACGACGCGGCGCATGCGGCCCTGCATCCGGACCTGAAGGTCAACGACTGGGTGGGCCACCACCTGACGACGGGCGGCCTGGTCGACTACCGCAACTACCACCTGCAGCATCACAAGTTCGCCCAGCAGGCCGAGGACCCGGACCTGGTGCTTTCGGCGCCGTTCCCGATCACGCGCCTGTCCCTGCGCCGCAAGATCGTGCGCGACCTGACCGGCCAGACCTATTGGAAGCAGCGCTGGAGCGGCCTTTTCAAACGCATCGCCGAGCGCAAGCGGGGCGAGCCGCTGTGGCCCCTGATCCGCCAGGCGATCTATGCGCGCCGCCGCTTCCTGACCGGGATGGTGGTGACGGTGGCGGTCACCGCGCCCTTCGGCGCCTGGTACGTCTGGCCGGTGCTGTGGCTGGTCCCGCAGGCCACGTGGCTGCCGATGATCACCCGCCTGCGCAACATCGCTGAGCACGCCTGCGTGGCGAAGGACGAGCCCAACCCGCTACGCCACGCGCGCACCACCCACGCCAACCTGATCGAACGGGCGGTGATCGCGCCCTACTTCGTGAACTACCACTGCGAGCACCACATGTTCATGCATGTGCCCTGCTACAACCTGCCCCGCGTCCATCGCCTGATGCGCGCCAAGGGCGTGCTGCCGGGCATGCTGACCTCGACGGGCTATGTGGAGGTCCTGCGGCTCGCCAGCTCCAAACCCATGGCGCCAAGGCCCGCCGCCGCCGCGGCCTAGACGCAGCCTGCCGGGGTGTTTTCCGTTAGGCTCTGAGGTGTTTTCCCCAGACCGGCGGTCCCAATGCCCCTGACACTCCAAGGCTCCTGCCGCTGCGGCGCGGTGCGCTTCTCCGTCGAGAGCCACACGCCCGTGCCCTATCAGCGCTGCTACTGCTCCATCTGCCGCAAGACCGCGGGCGGCGGCGGCTACGCCATCAACCTCGGCGCCGACATGCGCACCCTGCAGGTCGAGGACCCCGGCAAGGCCATCCGCATCTTCCGCGCCGAGATCGTGGACGAGGACAGCGGCCGCTGCGAGGTCTCGACGGGCGAGCGCAACTTCTGTTCGAAGTGCGCCACCGCGCTCTGGCTGTTCTCGCCGGAGTGGCCCGAGCTGGTCCACCCGTTCGCCTCGGCCATCGACTCGGAGCTGCCGGTCCCGCCGTCGAAGGTGCACCTGATGCTCAAGTACAAGCCGGACTGGGTCGTGCTGAATCTTGACCCAGACGACCGGTGCTTCGATCTCTATCCCGAGCAGTCGCTGGAGGACTGGCACAAGTCGCACGGCGTCTGGGTCGAGTAGTCCGGCGTTCCTCGTACCCGCGGATTTATTGAGCCGCCACCCGCTTCGCGGTGAACAGGGCTTCGACCTCGTCCGGGCGGGCGTTGTTGAAGTCCAGCCGGACGCGCCCGTCCTCGGTGCGGCTCACCGTCACCGGGGCCGAGGAGTTGGTCAGCTCCCAGCCCTTGGGCAGGACCACCGCGTTCTCGGCGCGGCCGAAGGTGCGGTCGAACACCAGCTCATCGCCCACCAGCTTGTAGCGGTCGGGGTCGGTGTAGGTCTCGCTCATCCGCAGCCGGATCGAGTGGCCGGGCTCCAGCGGCTTGAAGTTGAACACCACCACCTCGGTGTCCGGCGTGATCTTGCCCAGCCCATGGCCCGAGATCCCGGCCTTGGTGATCTGGTCGCCCTTCAGGTGGACCGCCGGGATGGCCTCGCCCGTGTCGAGGTTCTTGGCCGAGGGATTGGTCGCCACCGAGCCGGTGCGGACGACGTTGATGTAGCGGCTCTCGCCGGCCTGTTCCTCGGTGTAGTCGTGGTAGAGGTCGAAGGCGTGGGTCTCCGGCGGCTGCAGGAAGTAGACGATATCGCGCGTCTGCTTCGCCCGCTCGGCGAACTTGCCGCCCTTGACGCTGGTCGGGGTCGCAGAGACCACGCCCGGCCTGGCCCTCAGCTTCAGCGGCGCCTCGCCCGGGGTGATGTTGTAGAAGCTGATACGGATGCGGCCGTCGGCCTCCTGGGTCACCTGGCTCGGATAGTTGCAGGTCTCCAGCACATAGCCCTTGGGCAGGACCACGGCGTTCTTCTTGATCCCCAGGCCGCGGTCGAAGACCAGGTCCTGGCCGTCGACGTGGTAGCTCTTGGCGTCCTCGTAGGTCTTCTCGATCAGGATGCGCTGCTCGCCGCCACCGGCCGGCACCGGGTGGGCGAGCTCGACGCGGATGTAGTCGGAGGCCGGGTCGGCCTCGGGCAGGCCGGTGGTCTTGGCGCTTTCGCCGCTGACCTGGGCGAACTTCAAAGGCTTGCCGGTGGCAAGGTCGGTGACGCTCTCGTCGGACGCCACCGAACCCTTGCGGATCGGGTTGAAGAAGGCCGTCGCGCCCGGACGCACGGCGGTGATGTCATAGATGATCCGGAACTTGCCCGAGCCCGGCGCCAGCAGCTCATAGCGGGTGTAGCCGTTGGCCTCCTGCGGCTGGCGCCGGGGCGCCTGGGCCTGGGCCTGGGCCTGGGCGCCAGACGCCATCAATGCCAGTCCAACCACCAACGCCCCGATATTCCGCATGCCCGTTCCTCCGGTGAGAGCGCGACTATGGCGGGTCCTCAACGCGTGTCATCCCGGTTTTGCGAAGCAAAGACCGGGACCCATAGACTCCGTGATCGAGACCGGCATTCAGCGTCTCCGCCGCGATCCCTTCCTTCAGCCTCGAGCCTATGGGTCCCGGATAAGCGCTACGCGCTTTCCGGGATGACAGCCGATCAGATCGACAGCGCCAGCCGTTTCGGCGCCGCGAGGCGCAGCTGCTCAGCAGACGGGCCTCCAGGTGCGCCCAGTCGAAGCTGTCCGCCTCGAAGTCGAGCCCGATCCAGCCGGAGGGGCCCATATAGGGCAGCCATTTGTAGAGGTCGGGGTCCGATTCGATCAGCAGGTCCTGCTCGTCGCGGCCCGAGGTCTTCACCGCGGCGGCGGTCAGGCCGTCGCCGTGGTGGTCGCGCCAGAAGTAGCAGAACATCTTCCCGGCCACGTCGAAGGCCGGCATGCCGTGGCTGAGCCGCTCGCCGCTGCGCGGCAGGGCCAGGCAGAGCGCGCGCAGGCGGGTCAGGACAGCGTCGGGATCGGCGAGCATCGGCCGATCATCTCCCGGATTTGCGGCGTCCGAAACCAGGTGCGCCACAGGTCTGGACCGGCGAGACTGTCGGGACCGAGGGAGGGCCACATGACCATCGCCGACTGGTGCATCCTGGGCGCCGTTCTGATCTTCCTGCTGACGCTCGCGCCGATGAAAGTCATCGGCGGCCGCACGTTCGACAACTACGCGCCGCGCGATCCAGCCTTCTGGTCCACGCCGTTGCGCAGCCGCGTGCAGGGCGCGCACATCAACGGCATCGAGACCTTCCCCTTCTTCGCCGCAGCCATCCTGCTGGCGGAGATGAAACACGGCGCCCAGCCCGTGGTGGACGGTCTGGCGGTAGGCTTTCTGGTGGTCCGCCTGGCCTTTGTCGGCGCCTACATCGCCAACCGCGCCTGGACGCGCACGGTGATCTGGAACGTCGGGTTCCTGCTGAACCTGCTGATTTTCCTGTCGCCAATCCTGTGGCGCGCCTAGACGGCGCCGGTCGCGATCAGGCTGTTGGCGCAATCCATGATCGTCTCCTCCAGAGGCCGGGGCGTCCAGGCCAGCATCCGCTGCGCCTTGGCCGAGGAGAAGTCGTGCTTCACCCCCAGGCCGGAGGTGACGGAGCCCAGGTCCTTGTCGAACAGGCCGGCCAGGCGGATCACGAAGTCGGGCATCTTCCGCGTCGGGATCTTGGCCTTCTGCGGGCCGGTGACGCGGGCGCGCAGCAGTTCGGCGAGATCGGCCATCCAGGCGTAGTTGGCCGCGGCGATATAGCGTTCGCCCGCCGAATTCTCGTCGATCATCGCCCGCACGTGCAGCTCGGCCACGTCGCGCACGTCGACCACGTTGAAGCCCAGGCGCGGCAGGCCGGGCACCCGGCCGTTCAGCAGCCGCTCCACCACCTGCACCGACTCGGAGAAGTCGCCGCTCATCACCGGACCCAGCACCAGGGCCGGATTGACGGTGGAAAGCTGGGTCTCGCCGGTCTGGGCGTGGATCATCTCCCAGGCGGCGCGTTCGGCCAGGGTCTTGGACTTGGCGTAGACCGACAGCTTCGGATCGTCCGGATCGCTCCAGACCGTCTCGTCCGCCGTCCAGTCGCCGCGGTCGCCCTTGTTGGTCGCCGCCACCGACGATGTCAGCACCACGCGCTTGACCTTGGCCTTGATCGCCGCGCCCACCGCCCGCTTCGCGCCCTCGCGCGCCGGCACGATCA
Organism: Pseudomonadota bacterium; assembly: GCA_018241625.1. Taxonomy (GTDB): domain Bacteria; phylum Pseudomonadota; class Alphaproteobacteria; order Caulobacterales; family Caulobacteraceae; genus Phenylobacterium. The sequence continues at coordinate 8,872 of JAFEDM010000247.1, forward strand.
GTTCGTTGGGGTCCTTGGGGTCCGAAACGCCCAGCGGCGAGGCCACGTGCAGGACGTAGTCGCAGCCGTCCATGGCCGCGTCCCAGCCGTCGTCGCTGGTCAGGGTGAGCGCGTGGAAGCTCAGCCGGTTGCCGGGATCGGTGACCGAGGCGATGGCCGCGCGCGCCGCCGGCTCCTTCGCCAGGTCGCGCACGCTGGTGCGGACGACGTAGCCTTTCTGCAGCAGGGTCGCGACGCACCAGCCGCCGATATAGCCCGAGCCGCCGGTCACCAAAACCGTCTCAGCCGCCATGGTCCGCCCCTATGTTGACACTGCTAAGATCGCAGCCATAGCAGCTTTGACGCGTAGGGTAACCTGCTTTCGGAAAAGGGGTTTCCACTTTGACGCGAGGCCTCGAAGTCTACCGTTGCGTGCAACTCGCTGCATTCCGCCGCGCTTCGCTGCAACTCCACGATACCCCGGGCGGCGCCTATCGGTTTGGGCCATGGAAGCCCAGCACACCCTCAACCACGCCGCCGAGCTCGACATGGGCGCGGCCAATGACAGCAACCCGCGCGCGCTTCGGCCAGCCCCGATCACGCCGGCCACCAACCGCTACATCCAGGAACGGCTCGGTCGAGCCATCCGGTTGCGCCGGCGGATGATGGACATGACCCTGGAGGACCTGGCCCGCTATTGCGGGGTCACCTTCCAGCAGGTGCACAAGTACGAAAGCGGCCTGTGCGCCATGTCGGCGTCGCAGCTGTGGAGCATCAGCATCGCGCTCGGCGTGCCGGTCTCGCACTTCTACGAAAGCCTGGCGACGCCCGAGCAGTGGCGCGCGCCGGAAGACCCGCATATCGGGACCCGCCGCTAGGTCGCTCTTCGAACCCCAGAACGCTAGACTGTCCCCCAAGACCTGGTCTTCGGGGGACAAAGCGCATGATCCGCTATCTGCTTCAGCTCGCCTGGCATCTGGACGAGTGGCTGCAGGAGAAGCTGGGACGGCCCTACAACGCCCTGCTGGCCGTGGGCATCGTGCTGGGGCTGCTCCACCAGATCCAGGACCTGCCGAAGGACTTCACCCACGGCTTCGGGATCGGCACCCTCCTGTTTGTCGCCATGGACCTGGCGCTCCTGATCAACCAGGCCGGCCAGTTCCACCAGCACATGGAGCGCCGCCGCGCCATGCCACGCCGCAACATCATACGGCGCGGCGACGGCAAGGCGGTCGTGAAGCCCGACGAGGGCGGCGAGGCCTGAAGGGCAAAAGGCCCCTCCCGCGGGCGGGAGAGGCCTTTCGAACCGGCTTCGAGGCCCGCTATTTCCGCAGGTTGCTGGTC
>JAFEDM010000248.1 GCA_018241625.1 Pseudomonadota bacterium
CTGGCGCCTACAGCATCTCCTGGACGGCCGCCGCGGCCGACGATGGCCACAAGACCACGGGCAAAGTCCCCTTCACGGTGAAATAGCCGGTGCTTTCACCGGCGCTCATCGTCCTGAGGCTGGTTCAGTTTGGCGGAGCGATGATCCTGTTCGGATCATCGCTCTTCCTGCTTTACGCCCTTCCTCGCGAGGGCGTCGGGTCCGGGACTCAACTGCGTTGGACGCGCACGCTTCTGGCGGCCGCCGCCGGCGCCGTACTCTTCGCCAGCCTGGCCGGGCTGGTGACCCAGACCTCCATCCTGGCAGGGTCGCTGAGCGAAGGGCTGAAGCCCGACTCCCTCAGAGCGGTGATCACCACGATGAAGTTCGGGCCCGCGGCCCTGGTCCGTAGCGCCGCGGCGGCGCTGGCGCTCGGCCTCGCGTTGGTGCTGCAGCCTGGAAGAACCCTTTTCGGGACCGCGGCGCTGCTCGGCCTCCTGATCAATGCGTCCATCGCCTGGATGGGCCACGGCGCCGCCACGGCTGGGCCCGGGGGCTTGCTGCACACCGGGGCGGACATCCTGCATGTGCTGGCGGCGGCGGTCTGGATCGGCGCGCTCGTCATGTTCCTGGGGCTCCTGCGCGGCAGCGGCCGCGAACCCGCGTCGGATGCGGCGCTGCATCGCGCGCTGGAAGGCTTCGGCGGGGTGGGAAGCGCGCTGGTCGCCGTCCTGATCGCGACGGGCCTGGTCAACAGCTGGTTCCTGGTCGGCCTCGATCACCTCTCGGGACTCTGGACGACCGGCTACGGGCAGCTCCTGTCCCTCAAGCTTGGGCTGTTCGCCGTGATGCTCGGGCTGGCGGCCGCCAACCGGTTCCGGCACACCCCGGCCCTTGGGGCGGCGCTGCAAAACCAAGCCGGAACCGCGGTCCCGCTCGCCGACCTGCGCCGTAGCGTGCTGATCGAAACCGTTGTCGGCTTCGCCGTGCTGTTCGTGGTCGCGTGGCTCGGAACGCAAGAGCCCATCTCGGCCATGTCATGAGCTCCCGTGCGCCGGCCGGAAAACCGATGTAGAAAAGCCGTCGATGCGCTTCGTCCTCGTCCTGCTGGCCGTCATGGGCCTCATCGCCAGCCCGGCTGCTGCTGCGGCCGCGCAGGCGGCGTGCCATGACCGTGGCGGGCAAGCGATGATGGACATGCCGATGGCCGGCATGCCCGGCATGGCCCAGGCGGACGGCCAGAAGACCGACCCGTGCTGTGATCCGGGCAAAGACCAGGGCCAGACCAAGCATGACGCCACGAGCTGCCTGCAGGCGTGCGCGGTGATGTGCGGCATCGTCGCCGCCCTGCCGGCCGTTGTGGCGACTCCGCTGGCCCCGCCCGCCCGCGTGGCGCCGAAACCGGCGCCTGTGGCCTCGCTCAAACCCCACGAGCCCAGTCGGCTCGAACGACCTCCCAGATCGATCGCCTGAGCCTGCAGGCCTGACGCCTGCGGAAACGCGCCTGCGCGCGCGCCCGGCCGGACTCTGTCCGGCCGCTCGATCGATCCTGACGGGAGATCCCCATGCGGCCAACTTGGCTGACCTCTGCGCTGACGCTGCTTGCAAGCGCAGCCCACGCTGCGCCCCTGACCTATGACGCGGCGCTGAAACTCGCGGACCAGTCCGCGCCCAGCCTTCAGGCCAAAGCGCTCGATACGCGGGCCGCGGAGTCGGCCGCCGTGGCGGCTGGCCAGCTGCCCGACCCCAAGTTGCGGCTCGGGCTCGATAACTTTCCGATCTCCGGGCCTCCGGCCGGCCGGTTCGGACCGGACAGCATGACCATGGCCACGGTGGGGGTGATGCAGGACATGCCGAGCGGCGCCAAGCGACGCGCCGAGCGCGATCGCGCGGCGGCGGACATCGGTGCGGCCCACTCAAACCAGCTGGTCGAGGCGCGGAACCTGCGGCTCTCGGCGGCCCTCGCCTGGATCGACCTCTACTACGCGAAGCGAAGGCTGGCCGCGCTGGACGACGTTGCGGCGGCGCTGAAGCCGCTCCGCGAGACCGCCCCCTCGCAAGTCGCCGCGGGCGTCGCACGGCCGGCGCAGACGCTTGAGCCCGATCAGTTGCTGGCTGCCCTGGCCGATCGCCGGGCGGACCTCTCGGCTCAAGTCGCCAAGGCGCGGGCGGAGCTGGCCCGCTGGACCGGCGATCCCGATCCAGAGGCGGCCGGAGCACCGCCGATGATGGATGTCGATCCCGCCGCCCTCCGCGCCGGCCTGGACCGCCATCCGCAACTTCTCGCCTATGACGCCATGGACCGGCAGGCGGAGGCGGACCTGGCGCTGGCCAAGGCTGGCAAGCGGCCGGATTGGAGCTGGGAGCTCGCCTATCAGCATCGCGATCCGATGTGGGGCGACATGGTCTCGCTCGGCGCGACGGTGAGCCTGCCGCTGTTCGCCAGCAAGCGGCAGGATCCGGTGATCGCCTCGAAAACGGACCTCGCCAGCCGGGTCCGCATCGAGCGCGAGGCGACCCGCCGCGCCCTCGTGGCCCAGCTGGACGCCGACCTGGCCGACCACACGATGCACCACGACCGCCTGCAGCGCGCCGAGGGCGTCCTCGTCCCGCTGGCCCAGAAGAAGGCGGACCTCGAGCGCGCCAGCTACGCCGGCGGGACCGCCACGCTTTCAGACGTGCTGCAGGCCTCCACCGCCCTGGCCGAGGCCAAGGTAGACGCCCTCAACCGCGAGGCGGACGTGGTCCGCGACGCCGTCCACATCAATCTCACCTACGAGCCCGTGAAGCCATGAGCCCCGTCTCTCCAAGCCGCCTGGCGCTGGGGGCCGCCGTCATCGCGCTCCTCGCCGGCGCCGCGGGCTACGGCCTCGGCCATCTGGGCAGGGCGACGCACGACCCCGCAGCCCCGTCGCAGCCGGGCCGCAAGGTCATCTACTGGTACGACCCGATGGTGCCGGCTCAGCATTTCGACAAGCCGGGCAAGTCGCCGTTCATGGATATGCAGCTCGTCCCCCGGTACGCGGGCGACGCGCCGGACCAGGCTGGCGTGCAGATCGATCCGGCGCGACTGCAGAGCTTCGGCGTGCGGTACGCGACGGTCGAGCGAACCAGCTTCGCGGACGTCCTCACCGCCCCCGGCACGCTGGAATTCAACCAGCGCGACGTCGCCATCGTCCAGGCGCGCGCGGCGGGCTTCGTGCAGCGGGTCTACGCTCGCGCGCCCGGGGATGTGATCCGCGCCGGCGCGCCGGTTGCGGACCTGCTGGTCCCGAGCTGGGGTGGCGCCCAGGCCGAGTACCTGGCCGTTCGGCGCACTGGCGATGTGTCACTCGAAGCCGCGGCGCGCCAGCGGCTGCGCCTGTTAGGAATGACCGAGGGGCTGATCAACGCCGTCGCCAAGGACGGCCGGCCCCGAACGGTCATCACTATCTCCAGTCCCATCGGCGGGGCGATCCAGACGCTCGACGTCCGCCAGGGAATGACCGTCAACATGGGCCAGACCCTGGCTCAGATCTCCGGCCTCGGGACGGTGTGGCTGACGGCCGCCGTGCCGGAAGCCGAGGCGGGATCGCTGCGCGTCGGCACCCCCGCCCGCGTCGAGCTGGCGGCCTTTCCGGGGGAGGCCTTTTCCGGCCGCGTCAGCGCCATCCTGCCCGCCGCACAGGCCGAGAGCCACACGGTCCAGGTCCGCATCGAGCTGCCTAACCGGAATGGGCGCCTGCATCCCGGCCTCTACGGGACCGCCCGTCTGGGCGGCGCGGCGCGCCCGGGCCTTGTCGTGCCCTCCGAGGCGGTGATCCGCACCGGCAAGCGGGCGCTGGTGATGTTGGCGCTGCCGGGCGGCCGGTTCCAGCCGGCGGAGGTCCAGGTCGGCCGCGAGGCCGGCGACCGCACCGAGGTCCTGGCGGGCCTCGCCGAGGGCCAGAAGATCGTCGCTTCCGGTCAATTCCTGATCGACTCCGAGGCGAGCCTGGCCGGCATCCAGGCCCGGCCGATCTCGGCCGCGCCGGCCGCATCGCCAGGCGAGCCGCCCAAGGCGCAGCCGTCGCTCTACGTGACCCGAGGGCGGGTCGAGGCGATCAAGGGCGACCAGATCACCTTCAGCCACGAACCGGTGCCGGCGATCGGCTGGCCGGCCATGACCATGACCTTCAAGCTCGCTCCGCCGACCCTGGCAAAGGGCCTGAAGGTCGGCGACCGAGCGGCCTTCGGTTTCGAGCAGAAGCCCGAAGGCCCGGTCGTGCGCGAGATCAAGCCCGAGGGCGCCCAATGATCGCCGCCCTGATCCGAGCCTCGGTCCGCCACCGCATCTTCGTGGTGCTGGGCGCGATCGCCCTGCTCGCCGCAGGCCTGATCGCCCTGCGCTCGACGCCGGTTGACGCCCTACCGGACCTCTCGGACGTGCAGGTGATCATCCGCACGACCTATCCCGGCCAGGCGCCTCAGATCGTCGAGAACCAGGTCACCTATCCGCTGGCGACGACCATGCTGTCGGTCCCCGGAGCCAAGACCGTCCGGGGCTATTCCTTCTTCGGCGACAGCTTCGTCTACGTGCTGTTCGAGGATGGGACCGACCTCTACTGGGCCCGTTCGCGGGTGCTTGAATACCTCAATCAGGTGCAGGGGCGTCTGCCGGAGACGGCCAAGCCGGCGCTCGGGCCGGACGCCACCGGCGTCGGCTGGGTCTACGAATACGCGCTGGTCGACAAAACCGGACGACACGACCTTTCCCAGCTTCGCTCGCTGCAGGACTGGTTCCTGCGCTACGAGCTGAAGACCCTGCCGGGCGTGGCCGAGGTCGCCTCCATCGGCGGCATGGTCAAGCAGTACCAGGTGGTCCTCGACCCGGTGAAGCTGGCCAGCTACGGGGTCACACAAGCCCAGGCCGTCGACGCCATCCGCAGGGCCAACCAAGAGACTGGCGGCTCGGTCCTGGAGCTCGGCGAGGCCGAGTACATGGTTCGCGCCGGCGGCTACCTGAAGAGCCTCGACGACTTCCGCGCCGTCCCGTTGAAGACGGCGGCCGGCGGCACACCCGTGCGGCTCGGCGACGTCGCCACGATCCAAATCGGGCCGGAGATGCGGCGCGGGATCGCCGAGCTGAACGGCCAGGGCGAGGTGGCCGGCGGGGTGGTCGTCCTGCGCTCGGGCAAGAACGCGCGTGAGACCATCGCGGCGGTCAAGGACAAGCTCGCCGAGCTGAAGAAGAGCCTGCCGGCCGGAGTCGAGATCGTCCCGACCTACGACCGCTCGCAGCTGATCGATCGGTCGATCGGCAACCTCCGCGAAAAACTGATCGAGGAGTTCATCGTCGTCGCGGTCGTCTGCGCGCTCTTCCTCTGGCACGTCCGCTCGGCGCTGGTCGCGATCTTCACCCTGCCGCTCGGGGTGCTGTTCGCCCTGATCGTCATGCGGCTGCAGGGGGTGAACGCCAACATCATGTCGCTAGGCGGCATCGCCATCGCCATCGGCGCCATGGTCGACGCCGCCGTGGTGATGATCGAGAACGCGCACAAGAAGCTGGAGCGCTACGCGGCCGAGCACCATGGCCAGCCGCTCAAGGGCGAGGCCCACTGGCGGGCGGTGACCGAGGCCGCGGCCGAGGTCGGCCCGGCGCTGTTCTTCAGCCTGATCATCATCACCCTCAGCTTCGTGCCGGTGTTCAGCCTGCAGGGCCAGGAAGGGCGGCTGTTCGGCCCGCTGGCCTTCACCAAGACC
>JAFEDM010000249.1 GCA_018241625.1 Pseudomonadota bacterium
AGTTGCACGGCGTCCGGCCCGAAGCCGTGGCGCGAGGCCTCGCCCGGTATGCTCACCGGCGGCTCCGCTGCCTGCCGCGCCCCGTCCGCCATCCGCTGCGCCCCACGTGTACGGACGGTTATCGAGGCGAGCGAATGCTTCGACTGTCAAGCGACGTCGCGCCCCTGGCGCAAGGGCGGGCGCGGCGCAGGCCGCCTCGCCCAGGGACCAGGTCCGCGCCTGGCGCCAGGCGCACGAGAAGCAGATCGTCGGCGATTTCGCGACCCTGCTTTCCAAGCCGAACGTCGCCACCACCCTCGCCGACGTCGACGCCAACGCCGTCTACATCCAGGGCCTGCTGGAGACGCGCGGCTTCACGACCCGGCTGCTGCGCGCCGCCCCCGGCACGCCGGCCTCGGTGTTCGCCGAGCTGAAGGTCCCCGGCGCGAAGCGGACGGTCACCTTCTACGCCCACTACGACGGCCAGCCGATCAGCCAGAAGGGCTGGATCTCGACGCCGTTCGAGCCCTCCATGCGCACGGCCCTGCCCGAGGCGAAGCCGGTCGACTGGAAGGACGCGGCCAGGCTCGACCCCGACTGGCGGCTGTTCGCCCGCGGCGCCGGCGACGACAAGGGCTCGATCCAGGCGCTGATCTCGGCCTTCGATGCGCTCAAGGCCGCCGGGATCAAGCCGTCGGTGAACATCAAGCTGCTCTACGAGGGCGAGGAGGAGCAGGGCTCGCCGCACTTCGCGAGCTTGGTGGCCCAGAACCTCGAGACCGTGCGCGGCGACCTCTTGATCATGGGCGACGGGCCCATGCACCAGTCGGGCAAGCAGGAGATCAACTTCGGCAACCGCGGCTTCGTCGGCTTCCGCGCGGTGGTCTATGGGCCGCTGAAGCCGCTGCACGACGGCCACTACGGCTCCTGGGCGCCCTCGCCCACGGTGATGATCTCCAGCCTGGTGATGAGCCTGCGCGACGAGGACGGGAAGATCCTGATCCCCGGCATCTATGACGACGTGCGGCCGGTGTCGGCGTCCGACAAGGCCGCGCTGGCCGCCCTGCCGGACGTGGAGACCGACCTGAAGAAGGCCATGGGCCTCGGCCGCAACGTGGGCGGCCCGCGCCTGGCCGACGGCTACATGCGCCCGACCCTCAACATCCGCGCCATCCACGGCGGCGACGACGGCCCGAACGCCGCCAACGCCATCGCCACCGAAGCCAACGCCTCGCTGGACTTCCGCCTCGTCCCCGGCGAGACGCCCGCCCGCGTCCGCCAGCTGACCGAGGCGTGGCTGACCCGGCAGGGCTGGTTCATCGTGCGCGGAACGCCGGACCTGGCGACCCGGCTGGCGCATCCGAAGATCGTCCGCATCGACTGGGACGCCGGCGAGTCGATCGCCACCGAATCGGCCATGGACAGCCCCGCGGCCAAGGCCGTGGCGGCGTCCATCAGCCGGACGGCCGGCTACCCGGTCCTGAAGCTGCCGTTCATGGGCGGCAGCTCCGGCATGGCCGAGATCGTCAACCAGCTGAAGGCGCCCATGGTCGGCGTCGCCATCGCCAACTACGACGACAACCAGCACGCCCAGAACGAGAACCTGCGGCTGGGCAATCTGTGGGATGGGATCGAGGTCTACGCCGGCCTGCTCGCCGACCTCGACTGGTAGGCGCGCCGCCCGGCTAGAGATGCCCGAGCGTTCCCTCGAAGATCCAGTCGCTGGGCAGGTTCGCCAGGGTGACGTTCAGCAGCACCATCTGGCTGCCGTTGCCCATGTCGACCACCGTGTTCGCCCCGACCTGGCTCAGGGTGTAGGTGGTGCCCGGATCCAGCTCCACCCGGTCGCCCTGGGCGTAGTTGAAGTCGGTGATCTGATCGACGCCGATGTCCTGGCTGCCGTGGAACAGGTCGGCGCCCGACCCGCCGGTCTCGGTGTCGTTG
>JAFEDM010000024.1 GCA_018241625.1 Pseudomonadota bacterium
CCAAGCTGGTGGAGATCGGCAAGACCGCCGAGGGCCGGCCGCAGTACATGATGATCGTCTCCTCGCCGGAGAACCTGAAGGCGCTGGACCGATACAAGGGCATCGCCGCCAAGCTCGCGAAGGCTGAAGGGTTGAGGGCGGACGAGGCCCACGCGCTGGCCCGGGACGGCAAGGCGGTGGTCTGGATCGACGGCGGCCTGCACGCCTCCGAGGTCGAGCCGGCTCAGGCGCTGATGCTGGCGACCTACAAGGCGCTGACCGACAACGATCCGGAATGGCAGCGCATCCTGAAGGACGACATCATCCTGTTCGCGCAGGACAACCCGGACGGCCAGGAGCTGGTGGCCAACTGGTACATGCGCAACCCGGATCCCACGAAGCGCCTGGGTGGCGTCTCGACCGTGCCGAACCCGCTGCTGGAGACACCGCAGCTGTACCACAAGTACATCGGCCACGATAACAACCGCGACTTCTACATGTCGGCCCAGCCGGAGACCACGAACATCAACCGGGTGCTGTTCCGGGAGTGGTATCCGCAGATCATCTACAACCACCACCAGACCGGACCCACCGGCGCGGTGGTGTTCATGCCGCCCTTCCGCGACCCCTTCAATTACAACTATGACCCGCTGATCATGACCGAGCTCAGCGAGGCGGGCGCGGCGCTGCACAGCCGCCTGGTGGGCGAGGACAAGCCGGGTTCGACCATGCGCAGCGGCGCGGCCTATTCGACCTGGTTCAACGGCAGCCTGCGGACCATCTCCTATTTCCACAACTCGATCGGCATCCTGACCGAGATCATTGGCAACCCCACGCCGATGCCCTTGCCGATGGTCCCGAAGAGCCAGCTGCCGCACAACGACCTGCCGATGCCGGTGGCGCCGCAGACCTGGCATCTCAGCCAGTCGATCGCCTACTCGATGTCGATGAACCGCGCGCTGCTGGACTACGCCAGCCGCAACCGCGAGCGCCTGCTGTTCAACATCTACAAGATGGGTTCGGACGAAATCCGCGAGGGCTCGCAGGACAGCTGGACGACGACCACCAAGGACATCGACGAGCTGGAGGCCGCCGCCAAGGGCAAGCCCGTCCCGCCGCAGGGCGGGGTGGATCCGTCGCTGTTCAAGACGGTGCTGCGCGATCCGGCCAAGCGCGATCCCCGCGCCTACATACTGCCCGCCGACCAGGCCGACTTCCCGACGGCGGTGAAATTCCTCAACACCCTGATCAAGACGGGCGTGGACGTGAAGCGCGCGGGCAGCGCCTTCAGCGTCGGCGGCAAGACCTATCCGGCCGGCTCCTATGTGGTGCTGGCGGCCCAGGCCTATCGGCCGGAAGTGCTGGACATGTTCGAGCCGCAACACCACCCGCAGGACTTCGAATATCCGGGTGGCCCGCCGATCCGGCCCTACGACACCACCGGCTATACGCTGGCGATCCAGATGGGGGTGAAGTTCGACCGAGTTCTGGAGGGCGTCTCGGGGCCGTTCCAGCCGGTGAGCGACCTGATCGCGCCGCCGGCGGCCTCGGTGCATGGAAGCGGCAAGGCCGGCTACCTCATCAGCCACGAGATCAACGACAGCTTCGTGCTGACCAATCGGCTCCTGAAGGCGAAGCTGCCGGCGTTCTGGGTGGATGGCGCGGCCTCGGCGGAGGGGCACGATCTGGGGCGCGGCGCCCTCTGGGTCCCGGCGAGCGCCAGGGCCAAGGCGATCGTCGAGTCCGCGGCCCATGAGCTCGGCGTCACGGCCTATGCGGTCGACCGGGCGCCGACGGGCAAGCTGATGGCCCTGAAGGCGCCGCGGATCGCCCTGGTCGATGTCTACGGCGGCAGCATGCCGTCCGGCTGGGACCGCTGGCTGCTCGAGCAGTACGAGTTCCCCTACACGGTGGTCTATCCGCAGCGGCTCGACGCCGGGAACCTGCGCAAGGACTTCGACGTGGTGCTGATGCCGGACGGTCTCGGCGTCCCCTCGCACGGCGACAAGGGCGCCCGCCGCGGGCCGGGCCAGCCGAAGGCCGAGGATATCCCGGCGGAGTACCGGTCATGGCTGGGGACCATCACCGCCGACAAGACGGCGCCGCAGATCGCGGCGTTCCTCAAGGCGGGCGGCTCGGTTGTGGCGATCGGCAGCTCCACGGGCGTGGCGACGATGCTGAACCTGCCGGTGAGCGACCCCCTGACGACCACCGCCAATGGCAAGAGCGCGCCGCTGCCCAACACCCAGTTCTACATTCCGGGCTCGATCCTTGAGGCGCAGGTGGCGCAGACCAGCCCGCTCAGCTTTGGGGTCGGGTCGAAAGTCCCGGTGTTCTTCGACTCCAGCCCGGTCTTCCGGCTGAACGAGGGCGCGCGTGGCGTGAGCCCGGTGGTGACCTTCCAGGGACAGGACCCCTTGGTGAGCGGCTGGGCCCTGGGTCAGAAGCGGCTGGACGGGACGGTGGCCATCGCCGACGCCTGCGTGGGCCCGGGGCATGTCTTCCTGATGGGGACGGAGGTCAATCAGCGGGCCCAGTCGCAGGCCACCTTCAAGTTCCTGTTCAACGGCCTCTACTACGGCGCGTCGCCGGCCGCGGTTCAGGCTTGCCGGTGACGACGTCGCAGACCGGGGCGCCGGCCGGGCAACGGCAATGACTGACCGGTTGAGTCGCCGATTCGATGGTCCCGGAGTTTAGCCGCACGCGATTCAGTTGACGCGAAGGTCAATATTTCCATTGAACGTCGTTCTCGCGAATAAAGGCGCAAAGGCGTCACCTTCTTCGTCAACTGTTACGCGCTCAACCATGACTTTGCCTGATGGCACGGTTCGGTAACGGTTGTTGGACGCTGGCGCATCTTCCGCCCAACATTCGCCATCGCGGATTCAACCGCGCAAAGCCTTGAGGGGGTTTAGATGGCGATTGCGATGGGCCGCCGGCGTGCGGTGATGCTGGGGACGACAGCCCTGTGCGCCTGGGCGGTGACGGCGGTGGCGGCCATGGCGGCTGACGCGCCGGCCAAGGGCGCCGACGCCTCCGTCGAGGAAGTCGTGGTCGTCGGCTCCCAGATCCAGGGGGCCAAGGTCAACGAGGCCCTGCCGGTGACCGTGGTCGGCCAGGACCAGATTCAGGCGATCGGCGCCGTTTCGGGCGACGACCTCTATCGGGCCCTTCCAGAGGCCGGCAACGTCAACTTCAACTCCAGCTTCCTGCCAGGCAGCAGCAACTCCGCGCGGGGCGACGTGAACTCGATCGCGTTGCGGAACATCGGTTCCGGCAACACCCTGGAGCTGATCAACGGCCGCCGCACCGTGGTCCACCCGACGACCCAGGCCGAGTCCCTGGTGCCGGTGTTCTCCTACAACACCAACGCCATCCCGGTGGGCGATATCAAGCGCCTCGAAGTGCTGCGCGACGGCGCCGGCGCGATCTACGGCTCCGACGCCGTGGCCGGGGTGATCAACAACGTCCTGCAGGACCACTACAACGGCGCCTATATCGACGCGCAGTACGGCTTCGCCCAGGGCACCAACCTGCGCGAAGGCACGGTGAACGGCCTGTGGGGACGCGACTTCCAGGACGGGCGCGGCAACATCACCATCTTCGGCAGCACCGACCGCCGCTCGGCCCTGCTGGCGTCGGACAACTCCTACACCTCGTCGTCGGACGAGCGCCCGCTGTTCGCCGGCACCCCGTTCGCCACCGCCACCAGCCTCGACCAGCGCAGCTCCACCTCGACCTTCGGCCAGTTCCAGACGCCGTCCTCGGCCGGCGTGATCCGCTCCAACGGCGTCGCGGTGACCGGCACCACCGGCATCTTCCACATCGCACCGCAGGGCAATCCGACCTGCGGCGTGGTAATCAGCCCCGGCCTCTGCCTGGACTCGGGCTCGCTGGCGACCAGCGGCGTGGATCGCAACCTACGGATCGACACCGCCAAGTCGTTCAAGAGCACCCTGGCGCCCGACCTGGTGCGCTACAACTTCTACAGCACCGCCAGCTACGAACTGGTTCCGGAGGTCACGCTGTACGGCGAGGCCGGCTGGTACAACGCCGTCACACATGGCGAGGCGGTCGCCCCCAGCTTCACCACCGGCACCTCGACCACCATCACCATTCCGGCCACCGCCTACTACAACCCCTTCGGCGCGGCGATCCTGCCGAACGGCCAGCCGAACCCCAACCGCCTGCCGGGCCTGAGCATCTCGGCCGCCGGCGTGCCGGTGACGCTGTCCAACTACTACCTGGCTGACGTCGGCTCGACCCAGGTGCAGGACACCAACAACCAGTATCGCTTCCTCGTCGGCCTGAAGGGCAAGAAGTGGGGCTGGAACTGGGATTCCGGCCTGCTCTACACCTGGGCCACGGTCGACGACCTGTCCTATGCGGTGAGCGCCACGGCTCTGGCGCAGCAGATCGGCCTGAGCACGCCGGACGCCTACAATCCGTTCAACGGCGGCAATCTCGCCAATCCGAGCCTCGGCGACGGCACGCCCTCAAGCGCCAGCTCGCTGTCGAAGATCATGGTTCCGATCCATCGGAAGGACGAGACCACCCTCGGCCTCTGGGACTTCAAGATCAGCCGCCCCGACTTCCTCCACATCTGGGCCGGTGACGTGGGCACCGCCGCCGGCGTGGAGCTGCGCCGCGAGACCTATCAGGACAACCGCGACGCCCGGATCGACGGCACCATCGGCTACACCGACCCGGTCACCGGCCAGGCCTTCCCCACCGACGTCGTCGGCACCTCGAATTCACCCGACGTGAAGGGCCACCGGACGGTCACCTCGGCCTATGTGGAGTTCCAGATTCCGCTGGTGTCGCCGGAGATGAAGATCCCCTTCGTCTACAAGGTGGACATGCAACTCGCCGGCCGGGCGGAGCACTACAGCGACGTCGGCGACGTGGCCAAGCCGAAGGTGGCCTTGGCCTGGGACGTGGTGCCGGGCCTGCGGTTCCGCGCTTCCTACGACCAGGGCTTCCGCGCGCCGAACCTGGAACAGCTCAACGTCACCACCGTCAGCCGGTCCAACACCCGCACCGACTACATCTTCTGCGAGGCGGATCTGCGGGCCGGGCGGATCTCCAGCTTCAACCAATGCACGCGCACCCAGCCGGTGCAGGCCCGTCGGGCCGGCAACCCGAACCTGGTGCCGGAAACTTCGGACTCCACATCGGTCGGCGTGGTGTTGGAGCCGAAGTTCATCGCGCCGGAATACGGCCACCTGCTGGTCACCGTCGATTTCTGGAAGATCAACCAGCAGAACATCATCGGGGTGTTCGGCGAGGGCAATTCGGTGATCGTCGACTACTTCGATCGCCTGAACGGCACGACCAACCCGGCGGTGCACCGCGCCGCGCCGACGCCGGACCAGATCGCGGCCTTCGCGGGCACGGGCCTGACGCCGGCGGGCACCGTGCTCTACGTGGACGACCAGTACGTGAACCAGCTGCCGCAGACGGCCGCCGGCATCGACTACAACATCGTCTACAGCCTCGCGACCGAGCGGTTCGGCGACTTCAGCGCCAACCTGAGCATCAGCGACCAGACCAAGCTCTATCAGTCGCCGACGCCGGGCATCGCCGCCCTGCTGGCCGCCCGCGCCGCCGGCAAGATCAACTCCGGCACCATCATCACCGGCGCCGCGGACCTGATCGGCCAGAACGGCTCGCCGGGCACCCGCGGCTCGCTGACCCTGACCTGGCGCAAGGGCCCGTTCTCGGCCGACTGGTTCGTGAACTACATCGGCAAGTACTACAGCACGGGCCTGACCAATCCGGACGGCACCTTCCAGCAGCTGTCGGCGACGACCTTCCACAATGTGTCGGCGACCTATGAGGTCGCAGACGGGATGCTGGGCGGGACGAAGTTCCGGGTCGGCGCGCGCAACGTGTTCGACAAGCAGCCGCCCCTGGTGTCCGGCGGCTACACCGGCGCGCTGTTCAACCCCTACGGCCGCTACGTCTATTTCGACGTGCGCAAGACGTTCTGACCACGGCCAACCGGACCGGTTCAGTCCCGGAGGAGACGAGATGACTCAACTCGGCAAAGTCCGGGGCTTCGGTCTGGCGCGCGCCGCGGTGACCACCGGCCTGACGCTCGTCCTGGCGCTTGGCGCACCGCTCGCCGCGCTGGCCCAGGAAGAGGCGCCGCCCGCGTCCGAAACCCGCGGCACGGGCGGCGACCTCGTCGGTTACAACTCGATCCACCATCCGGTGATCGGGCGGGATGGCATGGTGGTGACGCAGAACAAGCTCGGCGCCCGGGTCGGCGCCGAGATCCTGCGCAAGGGCGGCAATGCCGTGGACGCGGCGGTGGCGGTGGGCATCGCCCAGGCGCTGACCCTACCGCGGGCCGGAAACCTCGGCGGCGGCGGCTACATGCTGATCTATAACGCCAAGGACGGGAAGACGACGGCCATCGAGTACTATGGCCAGGCCCCGCTGAAGGTGACGCCGGACTTCCTGCTGGGCGCCAACGGCAAGGTCGACCGAAACAAGGTGCTGTCGTTCAAGGGCGTCACCGTCCCCGGCACGGTCGCCGGCCTCTATGAGGCGCATAAGCGGTTCGGCAAGCTGCCGTGGGCCCAGCTGATCCAGCCGACCATCGACATGGCGACCAACGGCATCGTGCTCAGCGACGACGAGGCCACGACGCTCGCCGGACGCAAGGCGCAGATGGCCAAGGACCCGAACGGCGCCTACAAGCTGTTTTTCAAGGCCGACGGCTCGGCCTACAAGCCGCACGACCTGTTCAAGAACCCGGACCTGGCCTGGACGCTGAAGCAGATCCAGGCGCATGGCGCGGACGGCTTCTACAAGGGCCCGGTGGCCGAGAAGCTGGTGGCCGGGATGAAGGCCAACGGCGGCATCATCGATATGGCCGACCTGGCCGCCTACAAGGCCAATGTGCTGGAGCCGGTCTGGTCCAGCTATCGCGGCCTGAAGATCGCCTACATGCCGCCGACCTCCGCCGCCTCCAGCGTCGCCGAGGCGATGAACATCATCGAGCACTTCCCCGTGGCGTCGTACGGGCAGGGGAGCGTCAACGAGATGCACCTGGTCTCCGAGGCGTTGAAGATCGTGACGGTCGACCGGCGCTATTCCGGCGGCGGGCCGCAGTGGCACACGCCGGCCACCGGCATCGCCAGCAAGGCCTTCGCCGACGAGCGCGCCAAGCTGATCTCGATGGACAGGTCGTTGGACGGCAAGACCCTGCCGAAGCTCGATCCAACCCCCTACGAAGGGCGCGACACCACCCAGTTCACAGTCGCCGACAAGGACGGCAACGTGGTCTCCAACACCTACACGCTCACCGATTCCTTCGGGGCGCATGTGGTGGCGCCGGGCACCGGTTTCCTGCTGAACAATTCCCTGGGCAACTTCGACTGGGGACGCCCGCCGAGCAGCCTCGGCAACAAGATCGAGCCGGGCAAGCGGGCGCAGTCGACCATCTCGCCGATCATCGTCTTCAAGGACGGCAAGCCGTGGCTCGCCACCGGCACGCCGGGCGGCGGCACCATCCTGGGCACCATGGTGCAGATGCTGGTCAATGTGATCGACTTCAAACTGAACGTCGCCGAAGCCGCCGAACGCCCGCGCATCTACCAGTCCGGCGCCGACGGGCCGCTGCAACTCGAAGAGGCGATCCCGCAGGACCAGGTCGCCGGCCTCGTCGCTAAGGGTCACAAGGTCGAGCGCTCGCAGATCATCGGCAGCACCCAGTCGATCATGATGCAGGGCGGTCTGTTCTACGGCGCCGCCGACACCCGCCGCCCCGACTCGGAAGCCGTGCCGGTCCACTAGGCCGGCGATCGGAGCGGGTCAGGCGGTGGCGCGGACCAGGTCGAAGGTGCGCCCGGGAAGGCGCATCGCCGACTTCTCACAGACGGCAGGCTGACCCGCCAGGGTTTTCATGAAGACGTCGGCGGCGCGGCTCAGCTTGCGCTCCGAATGCCGCAGGATGAAGAAGGCGCGGCGGGGCAACTCCACCTCGACCTTCACCAGAAGGCCGGCGGCGACGCTTTCCGCGACCGCCAGTTCCGACAGCACGCCGGGGCCGGCGCCGGCCGCGACCGCCGATCGCACCGCCTCGTTGGTCGGCAGTTCGAGGCGGATGTCGATGTCGCGCGGATCCACGCCCAATCCGTCCAGGGCCCGCATGAATTCGGAACGTGTGCCCGAGCCTTCCTCGCGCAGCACCCATCCGACCTTGGCCAGTTCCGCCAGGTCCGGGGCTCGCCTGGCCCAGGCGTGGGACGGCGCCACGACGACGCAAATCCGGTCGCCCGGAATGCGCAGATTGGTCAGCACGGGCTCGGAGTGCTCACCTTCGACGACGCCGATCTCGGCGGCGCCCTCCAGGATCATCCTCACGGCGCCGGCGGTGTTGGTGATGCTGAGCTCGGTGTCCAGGCTGGGCCAACGCTCCTGGAAGCGGGCGATCACGGCCGGCAGGTAGTAGTTGCCGACGGTCTGGCTGGCGCAGAGCACCACCTTGCCGCGGCGCAGATTGCTGAGGTCCTGCAGGGTGCGTTGCGCGCAGCTCACCTGGCGCAGCACCTTCTCGGCTTCCACGAGGAAGGCCTCGCCCGCGGCCGACAGCTCGATGCGGCGGCCGACCCGGTCGAAGAGGACGGTGCCGTAGGCCTGTTCGAGGGCGGAGATGGACGCGCTCACCCCGGATTGGGTGATGTGCAACGCCTCGGCGGCGCGCGTCATGTTCAGCCGGTCGGCGACACAGACGAAAATGCGAAGCTGCTCGAGTGTCATGCCTCCCTCTCCACCCCCAGAGGAACCATGACGGAAGCGTGACGCAGATTTCGGCGTTCATCAACTGGAATGTTGTTCAGGATTACGAACGCCGCTCGCTGGCGGGAGTCTGCCCGGAATCTGGGCGGCAGGTGAAGGCCTCAGGGCAATGGGTTCGTGAGACAAAAGCGCCCGCCGGTCGAGGGACCGGCGGGCGCAGGTGGGGGATCGGATGACGCGGATGCGTCGGCGATGTCAGCCGTCCGCGAACTCGGACTGATAGGCGTAAAGCGCCGGCGATCCGCCGGTGTGGACGAACACCACATTGTCCGTAGCCTTGAAGGCGCCGCTGCGAACCAGGCCGATCAGGCCGGCCATGGCCTTGCCGGTGTAGACCGGGTCCAGCAGCACGCCCTCGGTGCGGGCCGTGAGCTTCACCGCCTCGACCATCTCCGGTGTCGGCAGGGAATAGCCGGGCCCCACCCAGTCATCGAGGCAGACCACCGCCTGGCGAGGCACAGCGCCCTTCGCGCCGGCCAGCTCGGCCACGCCCTCGGCGAGGGCATGGACATTGGCTTCCTGCTCCGCGCGCGGGCGACGCACATTGATCCCGGTGATCGGGATGCCGCTGTTGGCGCCCAGCGCGCCGGTCAGCAGGCCCGCGTGGGTGCCGGCGCTGCCGCTCGCGCAGACCAGGTGGTCGATCCGCAGGCCCTGGTCGAAGCTCTGCGCCAGGATCTCATCGAAGCAGGCGACATAGCCGAGCGATCCGAGAGGGTTCGAGCCGCCGCCGGGAATGATGTAGGGCGTCCCGCCTTCGCGGCGGACCTGGTCGGCTACCGCCTGCATCGCCGCCGCCAGATCCTGCCCGGCCTCGACCACCGTGATCTGTTCGACGCCCAGCAGGCCGAACAGGAAGTTGTTCCCGCTGGCGTCGGGCTTATAGCTGCCGGGCACACGCTGTTCGAGCACCAGCCGGCATTTCAGTCCCTCCTTGACCGCGGCCGCCAGGGTAAGGCGGCAGTGGTTGGACTGCACCGCGCCGACCGTGATCAGGGTGTCGGCGCCCTGGGCGATCGCGTCGGCCACCAGGAACTCCAGCTTGCGGGTCTTGTTGCCACCAGAGGTGAGCCCGGTGAGATCGTCGCGTTTCAGGAAGATGTTCGGACCGCCCAGCGCCCGGCTGAGGTTCGGCGCCGGCTCCAGCGGCGTGGGGCCGGGCGTGTAGCGGCGTCGCGGAAACCGCGCGAGATGCATGGGAATCTCCCTGGCTGGCGCCGCTTGGGACCGGCGGCTTCGAGCGCCTCCCTAAGCTTCCATGACTTGAAGTCAACGCTCACAAGCTGAACTTGTGACTAGCAAAACCCTATCTAATATTTATACCATTCTCTGGAATACAGTTGCTCACCCAGCTGTTTTGGGAGAGGTTTCGATCTAAAGTTCAAGACTGAGAGTAAAACGACGGATGGGGGCGAAGTCATCGCGCCGGGTCGCGCTGGTCACCGGCGGCGCCCGGGGCATCGGTCGCGCATGCGCCTTGGGGTTGGCGGAGGTCGGCTTCGACCTGGCGCTGGTCGATGTCCTGGACGCCGACATGGGCCGGACCGCCTGCGAACTGAAGGCCGCGGGCGCGCGCGCCGCCTGTCATGTGGCCGATGTCGCCGACCACGCGCGGGCTCGTGAGGTCGTCGATGCGGTGGTCGCGGAACTAGGGCCCATCGACGTCCTGCTCAACAATGCCGGCCGTCCGATGCCGAAAGGGATTCTCGAACTCAGCGAGGCGGAGTTCGACGACACGATCGCGGTCAACCTCAAGAGTTGCTTCAACTACATCCAGGCCGTGGCGCCGGGGATGCTGGCGAACGGCGGCGGACGGATCGTCAGCATGTCGTCGCTCAATGCGCAGTCCGGCGGCGTCACCGCCGCGGTCAGCCGCTTCGCTTACGCCGCCGCCAAGGCGGGCATCCTCGGCATGACCCGCGCCCTGGCCAAGGAGCTGGGGCCGACGATCACGGTCAATGCGATCTGCCCGGGCCTGATCAAGACCGAGGTCAGCCGCAACGTGGTCATCCGCGAACGGGGCGACCAGATCGCCCAGAACGGCATCGCGCTGCGGCGCATCGGGACGCCAGAGGACGTGGCGGAGGTGGTCAAATTCCTCGCGACCTCGAATCCTTGCTTCATCACCGGCCAGACCTTCACGGTGGATGGCTTCCAGTATCAGGTGTGAGCGTAGGGCATGGGCGAGACGACGCTATCCGAAGTCAGCGACCACCAGCCGCTCACCGCCCAGACGCGCCGCCGCGCCATCGTCGCCTGCCTGGTCGGCAACCTGTTCGAACTCTTCGACTTCGGGGTCTACGGCTACTTCGCCGTGCAGATCGGCCGGGCGATCTTCCCCTCGCACGATCCGGTGGTCTCGATCCTGGCCAGCTTCGCCACCTACGGGGTCGGGTTCCTGATGCGCCCCGTCGGCGCCGCGGTCCTGGGGAGCTACGGCGACCGCTACGGCCGCCGTGCGGCGCTGGCGCTGACCATCACCCTCATGGCGCTCGCCACCGGCTGCACGGGCCTTGTGCCGCCCTACGCCAGGATTGGGGTCTTCGCGCCGCTGATGCTGGTGGCCTGCCGCCTGTTGCAGGGCTTCTCCACCGGCGGCGAATGGGGCGGCGCCACCGCCTTCCTGGTCGAGTACGCGCCGCCGGGGCGCCGTGGCCTGTTCGGCAGCCTGCAGCAGCTGTCCACCGGCGTCGCCCAGATCTGCTCGATCTCCAGCGCCCTGTTGCTCAACACCGTGCTTTCGCACCACGACCTCGACAGCTGGGGCTGGCGGCTGCCGTTCCTGGTGGGCTTCATCCTGGCCCCCATCGGCTACTACCTGCGCGCCCGCGTGGCGGAGTCGCCGGAGTTCGTGAAGACCGTCGAAGCCAAGGCGGTGGCGCATGCGCCGCTGCGCGACGCGGTCACGACCTATCGAACCGCCGTGCTCACCTGCTTCGGCCTGACCATGATCTGGACGGTGGCGAGCTACGTCTACACGACCTTCCTGGCGACCTACGCCCAGCAGTCGCTGCACATGGCGCCCACCGTCGCGCTCAGCGCCATCATCCTGGGCTCGTTCGCCAACAGCGTGACGGTGCCGATTTCGGGGGTGCTGTCGGACCGGTTCGGCCGCTGGCCGCTGGTGATCTCCGCGGCGGGTTTCCTGCTGCTGTCGATCCCGCTGTTCCGGTTCGTGGCGGCGGAGCAGACTTTCGCCGCCCTCGGCGCGGCCGCGGTCGGGGCCGGGGTTCTGCTGGGGCTCTACAATGGCGCCGCGCCCAGCGCGCTCTGCGCCCTGTTCCCGACCCAGGTCCGCTACACCGCCCTGTCCGTCGGCTACAATGGCGCGGTGATGGTGTTCGGCGGCTTTGCGCCGTTC
>JAFEDM010000250.1 GCA_018241625.1 Pseudomonadota bacterium
CCAGCAGGTCTATCTGGCGGCGACGAACCTCACCAACGGACTGATCGCGGGCCAGCCGGCCTATGCCTCGGCCGACGACTACCGCGCCGCCCAGCAGGCCCTGGCGGACAGCGGCAAGCCGCCGCCGCAGCCCCAGGCGCCCGCGCCGCCCGCGGGCTACAAGCCGCCGGCTCTGGGCGACCTGATGACCGCCCTGGCCAAGCTGGATGACACCTCCGGCGCCGTGCCGGCGGATCAGCAGACCGCCGCCGCCAAGCTGCTCGCCGCCTACCAGGCCGCCCAGCCCCAGGGGCCGGCCGCGGCCCTGATCATCCAGAACGCCCAGACCGCGCCCTTCACCGTGCGCGCCAGCCACGACCAGACCTTCGTGGAGAACGACGTCGTACCCGGCGACGACGTCTACCAGCAGATGCTGGACCACTTGAATATGCTGCAGCCGGACGACCAGCAGGCCTATTTCGGCGCGGTCAGCACGGCGAAGGACGGGTCGGTCCTCTACGCCTCGCTGGGCAGCCTGAAGGACAACCTCACCACCCGCGACGAGCTGCGGAAGATCTACAATGTGGTGGTGAAGGCCTATGGCGTCGGCAGCCTGTCGGACCTGACCGGCGCGGCGGCGGGCAACGCCGCGCTGCAAAAGCTGCAGAGCCTGATGAGCATGGACCAGGGCAGCGACGCCTGGGCCAAGCAAGCCCAGGATTTCATCAGCGGGACCTCGACCGCCGACCTGGGCCTGGTCCCGGCCGACAACAGCGACCCGAAGGCGGCCAAGGCGCTCGAGACGCTGAAGGAGGTCGCCGACGTGCAGAAGAAGTTCGTCGCCGCCATCAAGGCCGGCAAGACCGGCTCGTGGAACGCAGCGGGCGAGACCAAGGCGGTCAAGGACAAGGATGCCGCCAACGATCTCACAGGCCAGGTGCTGGATACGACGGCTTAGGGGACTGCGCGCGCCTTGCCTCGTCCGCCATGGCAGGCCTTGTCCCGGCCACCCTGAGCGGACCTTCCCAATAGCTGCCCCTACTTCCTGAGGTGGCTTTCAAACCAACCGACCATCTCCTTCATGGCCTCGGTGGCGTAGGCGTCGGTCTTGGCCGGGTCGCCCTTGACGTAGAAGTCGTGATCGGCGCCGGGGAACATCTTCAGCCGGTTTTCGACCCCGACCTTGTCGAGGGCGGCGTGCATGGCTTCGGACTGCGCGGGCGGCACGCCCCTGTCGGCGTCGCCGTGCAGGATCAGCGTCGGCGGATCGCGCGCATCGACGCTAAGGAGCGGCGAGACCGACGCGTAGAGCTTGTCGTCGAAATTGATGGCGCCGGCCTTGGGCCGCCCCTGCAGGAGAGCGGCCAAGTCGGTGGGCGGGAAATAGGCGACGACGGCCGCAACACGATTGCCGGAACGCTCCAGCGGGTTCGCGGCGGCTGGATTTCCGTCATCGGCCATCATGCCGGCGACGAGGGCCAGATGACCGCCGGCGCTCGCGCCCCATACGCCGATCCGCGCGGGATCGGCGCCGTAGTCGCGGGCGTGCAGCTTGATGTGCCGCATGCCGAGGCGGACGTCCGCGACCGCGTCAGGCACCTGAAAGCGCGGCGCGGAGGCGTGGTATAGCGCGACCACGGTGAAGCCCTTGTCGATCAGCGCCTGATAGCGGGCCTGGCGCTCTTCCGGTGGGGCCCACGACGAATTCCAGCCGGCTGACACCATGTTGACGACGAGCGCGCCGTTGGGGTGCTTCACCGGCTTGAAGACGTCATAGGTGAGCGCCATGCCGTCGTGGTGGCCGTAGATCACATCGCGGACATAGGTGGCGGTCTTCAGTTCGGCCGGCGTCGGCGCCCGCAGCGCGTTGCGGGGGTAGCCACTGAGCGGCGGACCGGGGTCGCCAGGCGGCCGCGCTGGAACCTGCGCCACGGCGGCGGCGCCGGTTCCGAGGGCCAATACGAAGGCGAGCGCCGCGCTCCAGAGCCTGTTCACAGACGGTTCCCCTGTTGGTTGCTTCGGAGCCTAGCCATACGGAAGGCGGCGCGCCAGGAGCCGACGTTGGCTTCCGGGCCAGACGTGGACCTTCGCCGCACTCACCATCGCAGACGCTGCGCCCTCTACTTTGCGCCGACCGCCGCTTTCACCCCGTCCACCATCGCGAACTCGGCTAGGCTAAGCTCCTTGCCGGTCGCCTTCGGCCAGGCGGCGTTCTGGACGATGATCAGCTTGTCCTTCGGGAAGGTGATGATCGACTGGCCGAAAATGCCGATGGCGGCATAGGCGCCGACGGGGCGATTGATCCACCAGAAATAGCCGTAGCCGCCGCCGGACTTTCCGGTGGCGTCGGGATTGTCGATCTGCTTGCTGGTGGCCTGGGCCATCCAGTCGGCGGGGACGATGTGCTTGCCGTTCGCGACGCCGCCGTTCAGGGCGAACAGGCCCACGCGGCCGTAGTCGCGGAGCGTCATCGAGATGCAGCAGCCGCCGCGGTCCTGGCCGCCCGGATCGCTCATCCAGACGCCGTCCTGCTCCATGCCATAGGGCTTCCAGATCTTCTCAGAGGCGTATTCGGCAAGGCTCTTGCCGGTGGCCTTGGAGACCAACACGCCCACAAGGTCGGTCTCGCCGGTGTTGTAGTGCCAGGTCGTGCCCGGGGCGTGCTCCCGCGGCAGCTTGCGCAGGTAGCTGACCATCGGGTTCACGCCCGGCTCGGTGACCGTCTGGCCGGCCTGGGCGACGTCGGACTTCGGGTCGGCGTAGTCCTCGTTCCATTTCACGCCCGAGCTCATCATCAGCATCTGGCGCACGGTCACGCCCTCATAGGCGCTGCCCTTGAGTTCGGGGATCGAGTCGGTGATCGGCGCGTCCAGGCTCTTGATCTTGCCGTCCTCGATCGCCGCACCGACCAGCGTGGAGGTCACCGACTTGGCGACCGAGAAGGAGGTCCAGCGGTCGGTGGGTTTCCGGCCCAGGCCGTACTTCTCCATCACGATCTTGCCGTCCTTGATCACCAAGAGGCCGGAGACGCGGTAGGCGGCCATGTAGTCCTCGACCGACATGGTCTTGCCGTCGATGGTCACCTTGGGCGCGATCTGATGGGCGGCCACGGGAAGCGGATGGACCTTGGCGCCGCGCTTGATGACGTCGGTCTTGAAGATGTGCTCGATGTCGCGGAAGCCCCTGGCCTGGTAGTCGCCGCGCCATTCCAGGATCGAGGCGATGGCCTTGGGCGCCTTGGGGTCGATGGAGACCTGGGCGCTTGCGGTTGCGGCGCCTAGGCCAAGGGCCAGGCCTGCAACCAGTCCGACGATCCGCTTCATGACGCCCTCCATTTCGTTGACCGAGCCTAGAGCGGTTTACGCGGACGAGGGCAAGGGCCCGAACGCAAAGCCGCCGCCGGCTTGTGGCCGGCGGCGGCTCAGGTTGTTGGTATGGGGAAACTCACGCCGCCGCGGACGCGGGGCATGATCTGGATGTCATCTAGAGCCCTCCCGACTCAGGGACGTTCCGAGGAACCTCTGCAGCGTCCCCCCGACGAAAGGCGTCGGACAGTGGTTTCAACCAGGCTGCGAAGTTTTCAGGCGTGGGGAGAGGCAGGCGCGGGTTTCCAGGCCATGCGTTCCGGGCTAGGCCCAGGGACCTGGCAGGGATGAGCATGGCCGACTTCGATTTCGACGCGGTGGTGGTGGGCGCGGGCGCCGTGGGGTTGGCGACCGGCTATGCGCTCGCCAAGCGAGGGCTCTCCGTTGCGGTGCTGGAAAAGGAAGCCGCCATCGGCCAGGGCGTGTCCTCGCGCAATTCCGAGGTGATCCACGGCGGGCTCTACTATCCGACGGGCTCGCTGAAGGCCCGGCTGTGCGTTCAGGGCCGACGCGCGCTCTATGCCTTCTGCGACAAGCACCACGTGGACTACGACCGCTGCGGCAAGCTCGTGGTGGCGACCGCGCCGGACGAGGTGGGCCGGCTGGGGCAGATCCTCGAACAGGCGCGGACCAACGACGTCGAAGGGATGGAGGAACTGACTGCCGCCCAGGCGATCGCCATGGAGCCGGAACTGGCCTGCCACGGCGCGCTGTGGTCGCCGCAGAGCGGGGTGCTGGACAGCCACGGCTACATGCTGGCCCTGGAGGGCGAGATCGGCGCGCACGGCGGCGCAGTCGTCACCTCAACGCCCTTCGAGGGCGCGACGCCGCTGGACGGCGGCGGCTTCGCCGTCCGGGCCGGCGGCGTGGAGCCGGCGACGCTGACCTGCCGCTACCTGGTGACCGCCGCGGGCCTGTCCGCCCAGGACGCCGCGACGATGATCGAGGGCTTCCCGAAGGCGGAAATCCCCAAGGGCTTCTACGGCAAGGGCATCTACTTCCGGCTGCAGGGCAAGGCGCCGTTTTCCCGCCTGGTGTATCCGCCGCCGATCCATGGGGCGCTGGGCACGCACTACCGCCGCGACCTGGGCGGCCAGGCGGTATTCGGGCCGAACCTCTTCTGGGTGGACGAGCTGGACTACAGCGTCGACCCCTCGGCGCGCGGCGCGTTCACGGAC
>JAFEDM010000251.1 GCA_018241625.1 Pseudomonadota bacterium
GCGCCGACCTGGCCGAGGAGGCGCGCGGCCAGGTGGCCCGCATCGCCGGCGCCAGCCGCGCCCTGCTGGCGGTGGTCAACGACGTGCTGGACTTCTCCAAGCTGGAGGCGGGCGAGTTCACCATCCGCCGCCGCCCGACCTGCGCGGCCGTCGCCGCCCGCGAGGTGCTGGAGATGTTCGAACTGCAGGCCGCCGAGAAGGGCGTGACCCTGAGCTTCGAGGCCGGTCCCGCGACGCCCGCCAGCCTGCTGCTGGACGAGGACCGCTTCCGTCAGATCCTGACCAACCTGATCGGCAACGCCGTGAAGTTCACCGCCCAGGGCCATGTCGGACTGTGGCTGGACTACGACGCCGCGTCGGGCGCGCTGTTCTGCGAGGTCAGCGACACCGGGCCGGGCATCGCGCCGGACGCCCAGGCCAAGCTGTTCCAGAGGTTCAGCCAGGTGGACGGCTCGTCCACCCGCAGCAAGGGCGGCACGGGCCTGGGGCTGGCGATCTGCCTGGGCCTGGCCGAGGCCATGGACGGGTCGATCGGCGTGGAGAGCGCGCTGGGCCAGGGCTCGACCTTCCGCCTGGTGCTGCCGGCGATGCATGCCATCGGGCCCAACTTGGCGAGCCTGATGGAGTCGGCGACGAGCCTCGAGCGGCTGGAGGGCCTGCGGGTGCTGGTGGCCGACGACAACCCGGTGAACCGCGAACTGGCGCGCGCCATCCTGGAGCCGGTGGGCATCGAGGTCAGCGAGGCGAGCGACGGCCGCGAGGCCGTGGAGGTGGCGATGAGCCTGCCGTTCGACGCGATCCTGATGGACCTGCGCATGCCGCGCATGGACGGGGCCGCAGCCCTGGCCGCGATCCGCCAGGCCCCGGGGCCGAACCAGCACATGCCGGTGCTGGCCTTTTCGGCGGACGGCGCGATGGACCTGAACGAGGTGCTGCAGCGCGGCTTCCAGGGCCAGGTGCGAAAGCCCACCACCCCGGCCGAACTGCTGCGCGCGGTGCTGGAAGCCATGGAGACCTTCGTGGTCGTGGAGCAGGGCGAAGCATCGGCCCCGGAAGGAAGCCGCCATGTCGTCGGCTAGCGGACCTCTGCGCCGGATGCTCGTGGCCGACGACGATGCGGCGATCCGCGACCTGGTCACCACGCGCCTGACCCTGGCCGGGTACACGGTCTTCACGGCCCGCAACGGCCGCGAGGCGATGCTGCGCATGCGCGAGCGGCGCTACGACGGCTTGGTGCTGGACCTCAACATGCCGGAGCTGGATGGCTTCGGTGTGCTGAAGGAGATGCAGGCGCTGGGCGCGCGACGGCCCGCGACCCTGGTGCTGACCGCGCGCCACAACGCCGACGACGTGAGGACCGCGATCCGCCTGGGCGCGCGCGACTACCTGGCCAAGCCGTTCCAGGATCGGCAGCTGCTGCTGCGCGTGGGACGGCTGTTCCGGGTGGCGCCGACGCCGGCCTTGCGGACGGCCGATGGGCGTAGCTCGCTGGAAGCGTTGCTCGACGAGGCGATCCAGGAGACGTCCGTCCGCCTGGCGCGCTGAACCGCGGGTCTAGCGGCGGGCCGCGAGACCCATGGGCGCCACCTCGTTGGCGGCCACCGGCGTGGCGACAATCGGCGCCGCGGGGCCGCGGACCAGCTCACGGGCGCGGATGCCCGAGAGCACCGCCTCGGCGGCGGACATCAGGGCCACCAGGAAGCCGAGCTCGCCCTCGCGCAGGCCCTGCCGCCAGACATAGCTCACGAAGAAGCGCTTCAGGCCGGTGACGACATCGGCGCCGAGGCGGCCGGTCGTTCCGGCGTCGACACGGTCCTGGGCGCTCAGGGTGGCCAGGCGGTCCAGGCCGGCGACCAGCTTGCCGGCGTCGGCGGCGCCGCGGCGCGCGATCGGGGTTTCCAGGGCGCCGGCGTAGCGGCCATCCATGATCACGTCGGGCGAAACGCGGCCGGCCTTCCAGCGCTTCACGCGCTGGCGGTACAGGCGCGGCGAAACGCGTTCGCCCAGGCCCGCGCCCCAGCCGCGCCGCACCAGGGTCTCGCCCACATAGTTGTCGATCGGCGCGTCGAACCAGTCGCCTGACGGGCGGCCATGGACCGCCGCGCGGACCTCGTAGGCCAGCTTGCCGTCCACCAGCTCGTCCGGCTCGATCTCGAGGATCCATTCGCCCAGGCAGGCGCCGGCGCCGGCGGCCTTGCGCTGGCTTTCGAGCGGAAAGATGCCGTCGATGACCCGCGCGCCGAATTGGCGGGCGATCTCCTGCGTGCGGTCGGTGCAGCGGTCGGCGACCACTACGATCTCGTCGCAGAACGTCAGGCCGCGCAGGCAGTCCGCCAGCCGCGCCTCGTCGTTCTGTGCGCAAACCAATGCCGACAGCTTCATCGGCGACACCCCGTCCCAAAACCCCCGTGCGGCGTTAACCGCCGTCAAGGATAAGACGCCGCTGGTAGAGCTTGCCCCCCGCTCGCGGATTCATCGATTCGGCGGAAATGTGGCGGGTGCGTCCGCCTGCCGCAGAGCGCGGGTCCGGAGGCCTAGAAGCCGGCGGCGAGGCGCAGGCCGATGGTGCGCGGCCGCTGCGGCGTGGCCTGGCGCACGGGGTCGTTGCCGCTGAAGGTGAAGGGGTTGCCGTAGGCGAAGGTGTTGCGGGCGCTGTTCGTCGGGTTGTTGATGAACACGCCCGCGGTCCAGCGGCGCGCGGCGACCTCGGCCAGGAGCTCGGCGTCGACCACCGGGTCGGTGCGAGCCGAGATCGTCGGATCGAAGGTCAGCCGGGCCGGGCCGGTGTAGTTCGCCTCGGCGACCAGGCGGAGGGTCAGGTCGCGGGGAAGCGGCCGCTCATA
>JAFEDM010000252.1 GCA_018241625.1 Pseudomonadota bacterium
CGCGTAGTTCAGGTGCAGCCGGTCGTCGTCGGAAAGGTCGCCGCGGGCCAGCTGGGCCTGCATCGCCGCCACGTCGTCGCCCAGGCCGAAGGTCTTCAGGTTGGCGAGGCTCCAATAGGCCTCGCCGAGGCTGGGCTGCAGGCTGAGGCTGCGGCGGTAGGCCGCCACGCTGTCGTCCTGGAGGCCCGCGGTCTTCAGGGCGTGGCCGTAGGAGAGCCAGGCCTTCGGCTGGTCGGGATGCTTGCCCAGCACCGCCTTGTAGAGCGCGATCGCCGCCTCGTAGTCGCCGGTGAGCGTCAGGCAGGCCGCCTTGAGGTTCAGGTAGCCGGGATCGGCCGGGTCGACGGCCAGCAGCTGCTCCACATGCGGCAGGGCCTCGGCGGCGCGGTTCTGGCGGTAGAGCACCACGGCCAGGTTGTGCCGCGCGCCGGTGAAGCTGGGCGCGATCTCCAGCGCCCGCTCCAGCAGCGCCTGGCCGTCGGCATAACGCCCCAGACGCACGGCGATCTCCGCCAGCATGCGCAGCGCCGCCGGGTCGTCGGGCCGGGCCGCCAGGTGCTCGCGCAGCCGCTGCTCGGCCGGGGCGAGCCGGCCCGCGACCAGCGCCTCGGCGGCCTCCATCAGGGCCGGATCGTCCACCGAGGCGGCGATCGAGCGCGCGTAGGCGGCGTCGGCGTCGGCCGCCTTGCCGGCCAGCCACAGCGCGTCGGCCAGCTGACACCAGGCCTCGGACCAGGCGGGCTTCAGCGCGACGGCCTGGCGCAGCGCCTTCTCGCCGGCCGCCGGTTCGTCCAGGCCCAGCTCGGTCAGGCCGAGTTCGTACCAGACCTGCGGCGAACGCGCCTGGGCCTTGGCCAGCGGCGCCAGGATCGCCCGCGCCCCGGCCAGGTCGCCCAGCCGCCGCAGCGCCGCCGCCAGCAGGAACTGCGCCTGCGGATGGCCCGGCGCGACCTTCAGGATCTCCCGGGCCTGGGCGGCGGCGGCGGCCGGCTCGCGCAGCACGGCGCGCGCGGCGAAGGCCAGCGCCTGCTGAAGGGTCCCGCTCTCACCCGCCGTCGTGCTCACGGGCGCGAAGGTGAACGGTTGCGGCGCGATCGCCAAGGGCCTGCAGCCTACTGCGGAAGCAGGCGCCACGACATTCGGCGGGCGGCGTCCCCGGCCCGGTCAAAAATGTGCGTTGCGCCGCCGCGCCGTTGTCGGGCAACGCCTCCCGGCTTCCAGCAGGTCTGGATCCGTCGGGCTTGGGGGAGGTTTATGTTGCAGAAGGCACGCGCAATCCATGGCGGCCGGGCCAGGGGCCTGCTGATCGCCGGACTGTCGGCGGCGGCGCTGGCGACGGCCGGCGCGGCGAACGCGGTGGGGGTCAGCACCGTCACCACCCTCACTCCGAGTTCGTACACGGCGAACGCCGGAGGGGCCGGCAGCACGGTCTTCTTCACGGCGACCGTGACGTCCCTGGGCGGTGGCACGGTGACCGGGGGCACCGTCCAGTTCTTGGACGACGGCGCCTTCATCGGCACCTCGGCCGTATCTGGCGGAACCGCGACCGCAAGCTTCGCCTTCGCCTGCCCCGTCGCCACCGTCTGCCCCTTCGCCGCGGTCGGGACTCATTCGATCACGGCGAACTACAGCGGGAACTCCAACTTCCTCGCATCCAGCTCCCCGGGCGTGACGGAAACCATCTACGGCCGCACGACCACCGCGCTGAGCAGCGACAGCTCCGTGGTGCTGGGCGACTTCCTGAACCTGACCGCCGACGTCGGCCCGTTGGGCACGGGGGGGACGCCGACCGGCGACGTCTCGTTCTTCGACGGCTCGACCCTGCTGGGCACGGCGAGCCTCGACGGCTCCGACGTGGCCAGCCTGCAGATCGACTCCCGACTGCTGAACCTCGGCGTGAACCAGCTCACGGCCGCATACGCCGGCGCGGGCTTCTACCTCGCCTCGACCTCGTCGAACGACAGCGTGACGGTCAACGTGCCCGAGCCGGCGTCGTGGGCCCTGCTGATCCTGGGCTTCGCGACGGCCGGGGCCGCGCTGCGCCGTCGGACCGGCGGCGTCCGCGCCTAGGCGGCCATCCGCGCCTTGAACACCCCGTCGGGAAGGCGCCCGGCGCGCTGCGGGTGGATGAAGAAATAGTCCTTCCAGGGCCGGCTGCGGTCCACACCGAAGCATTCTTCCAGCCGGTTGTCGCTCAGCGCGAACATCCGGTAGCCGCGGCCGGTGAACACCTCGATCACCTGCTCGGCCGTGGCGTCGAAGCGCGCCTCCAGCATCTGGGGATGGATCTCGATCAGCACGTGCGGCCGGTCGCGGTCGAGGATCCTGGCCGCGCCCTTCAGCGCCATCAGCTCGGCGCCTTCGATGTCCATGCGGATGAAGTCGACCTTGCCGACGCCGCGCTCGGCGCAGAAGCCGTCCAGGGTGATCACCGGAGTCGGCTGGACCTCCGTGCCGGTGTCCTGCAGGTCCGGCCGCGCCTTGCCCGCCGGGGCTTCGTCGGCGACGAAGGCGTAGGCGCGGCCCATGCGCCCGGTGATCTTGCGCGGCGTGACCAGCAGCATATCGCCCGGCTTGTCGCCCACCGCCGCACGGATCGGGGTCACCCGGTCCGCGATACCGTGCCAAGCCAGGGTCAGCTTCAGGACCGCGATGGAAAAGGCCGAAGGCTCGAAGGCGTAGATGGTGGCCTTGGGGGCCACCTGGGTCATGACATAGGCGTGGCGGCCGTCGCTGGCGCCCACGTGCAGGCAGGTGGGCGCGCCCGACAGCAGGTCCGCGAGGTACGGCGTTTCCGGCTCGTGCTTGCGCCAGCGCAGATTGCGCCGCCAGGCCCGGAACGCGTGCCCCAACACGCGCAGAGAAGGCATCGGTAATCCTAAAACTCAGGGTCGTGGCGGTTATTAGGCCGCGTCGCGAACGACCGTCATCATGTAGTTCACATCGGCGTCGTGGGTCTGGCTCCAGCGGCCGGTGACGGGATCGAAGGCGACGCCGAACGGGCCGTCCATGGTCAGCGGCTCGTCGGCCAGGAAGGCGCGCAGCTCCTCGGGTTTCAGGAACTTCGACCAGTCGTGGGTGCCGGCCGGCAGCCAGCGCAGGACATATTCGGCGCCGACCTTGGCGAGCGCGAAGGCCTTCAGCGTGCGGTTGAGCGTGGCCACGATCATCAGCCCGCCCGGTTTGTCGGAGGGGGGCTTCAGCATGGCGGCGCAGTCGCGCAGGAACTGGCCGGGATCGGCCACATGCTCGATCACCTCCATGTTGAGGATCACGTCGAAGCGCTCGCCGGCCGCCAGCAAGGCTTCCGCCGTGGAGGCGCGGTAGTCGATGGAAAGCCCCTGCTCGGCCGCGTGCGCGCTGGCGGTGCCGATGTTGCGCTCCGAGGCGTCGACCCCGGTGACGGCGAAGCCCAGCCGGCTCATCGGCTCGCTGAGCAGCCCGCCGCCGCAGCCGATGTCGAGCAGGCGAAGGCCCTCGAACGGCCGCCGGGCCCGCTCGTCGCGGCCGAAGCGATGCAGGGCCTGGTCGCGGATGAACGCCAGGCGGGTCGGGTTGAATTTGTGCAGAGGGGCGAACTTGCCCTTCGGGTCCCACCATTCGGCGGCGATCCGCGAGAACCGTTCGACCTCGGCAGGATCGATGCTTGAAGCGGGCTGGGCGTGCGAAGCCATGCCCTCCCTTACTCCGGGTGCGTCACAAAACGAAGGCGCCGAAAGCCCGAACGGCGTTGCGATGCCGAACCGCCGCCGCTAGAAGCCTGCGTCCTTCGCA
>JAFEDM010000253.1 GCA_018241625.1 Pseudomonadota bacterium
ATCCTGCCCGACGACATCCGCCGCACCAGCCTGCCCTTCGGCTTTTCCGACACCTGAGCCCAATAATTTCTGACATCTACGCCAAAAATGTAGCGTGGTCGTTCGAGATAGCACGTTATCTGGATGCTTCAGCTTCGCCACGCGCTAAGTGGCTGGCGCACCGCCAATTTCCGTGCCCAAATGCCCGAAAATAACGGGAATGAAACACGTTCCCGACAACGGGCTGGGAAACAAACAGTATGGCGCACGCTGCGGTCCAATCCACGGACCGGTTCGAGCGTAAGCGCGAGGCTATCCTCGCGGCTTCGACGGACCTCTTGAACAGCCGCGGGGTGAAGGGACTGACCCTTGGGGTCGCCGCTTCCGCCGTCGGCCTCTCCACCACCAGCGTCACCTACTACTTCCGACGCAAGGACGACCTGGCCGCGGCGGTCATGCTGCGCGGCGTCGCGGCGCTGAACGAGATCGTGGGCCAGGCGCTCAGCGAACGGACACCGCAGGATCGCCTGAAGGCCTTGCTGCGCCTCTATCTGCAGCGGATGCGACGTGCGGCGGTCGGCGAGGCGCCGCCGCTGCCGGTGCTCTCCGACATCCGGGCGCTGAACCTGCCCCAGCGCGGCGAGGTGATGGCGGCCTATCTGAAGGTCTTCCGCCGCCTGCGGCAGATCTTCGAGACGCCGGAGCTCGGCTGGCTCACCCGCGGCCGGCGTACGGCGCGCACCCACATGCTGCTGGAGCAGCTGTTCTGGGCCGTGGCCTGGCTTCCGAAATACGACCCGGAGGACTACGGGCGCGTCTGCGACCGGATGTACGACATCCTGCTGAACGGCCTGGCCGCCCCGGATCAGGCCTGGGCGCCGCAGCCCCTGCCCCTGGCCGAGGCGGCGCCCAGCGGCCGCACGGAGATGGCGCACGAGACCTTCCTGATGGCCGCCACCCGGCTGATCAACGCCCGCGGCTATCGCGGCGCCTCGGTCGACATGATCTCGGCCGAGCTGAACGTCACCAAGGGCAGCTTCTACCATCACAACGACGCCAAGGACGACCTGGTGGTCGCCTGTTTCGACCGCACCTTCGAGGTCATGACCCGGGTGCAGCGGCTGGCGCTCAACCTGCCCGGCGACCAGTGGACGCGCCTCTCCAGCGCCGCGGCGGCGCTGGCGGAGTATCAGCTGTCCGAGCACGGACCGTTGCTGCGCACCTCGGCGCTGGCCGCCCTGCCGGAGCCGATCCGCCGGCAGATGGTCCAGAGCTTCGACAAGGTCTCCGACCGCTTCGGCTCGATGATCTCCGACGGCATCGCGGAGGGGTCGCTGCGGCCGGTGGATCCCTTCCTGGCGGCCCAGATGCTGAACGCCACCATCAACGCGGGCGCGGAGCTGGGCCACTGGGTGCCGGGCGTGAAGCCCAAGGCGGCGCCGGCGGTGTTCGCCCGGCCCCTGTTGATGGGAATTTTCTCCCGCTAGGGACCGGCTATTCGATCGAGAGCGGTTCGCCCTCGACGGCCAGGTCGGCGGCCGCGGCCAGCTTGCGCAGGGATTCGGCGTGCCCCTCGCGGGTGATCCGGTAGCCGAACATGCAGATCAGCGAGAGCAGGTAGAGGATCGCGAGCACCGGCAGATAGACCAGGCCGAGGTTGCGCACGACCTCATGCGGCACCTCGCCGGGTTTGGCGTGCTCGGGGAAATGCACCAGGGCCAGCAACACGCTCGCCGCGAAGATACCCACGCCGCTCACCGCCTTGTTGATGAAGGCCGCGGCCGCGAAGAACAGGCCTTCCTGGCGGCGGCCGGTGCGCAGCTCCGAATCCTCCACGACGTCGGCGATCATCGAGGTCATCAGGATCGCGCCCGCCGTACCCAGGAACACCGAGAGCACGCCCGCGCCGAGCAGCAACGGCATGATCACCGCCGAGCCGTTGGCGGGCACGACGCCCACCAGCCGCAGCAGGATCGGCGAGACGGCCACCGCGGCGGCCACCGGCACCAGCACCAGGGCGCCGGCGCGCTTGGAGGGGAACAGGGCCGACACCCGAGGCGTCAGGCTGAAGGCGAAGATCGCGCCCACTAGGCTGGAGAAGGTGAAGACGGCGATCTGGGCCGACGAGAGCTCCCAGAAGAAGGTGTAGAAGTAGGTCCCGATCGAGAAGCCCAGGCCCACGGCCGTGGCGAAGAACAGGGTCGCGCCCATCAGGCACAGGAAGGACCGGTGCGCCAGGGCCTCGAACATCTCGCCGACCAGGGCTTTCAGGGTCAGCCGCCGCTCCGGCGGGCGGCGCAGGTAGGGGATCTGGCGATGGGTGCCCACCGCCGAGACCAGGATCGCCACCAGCATGATCGCCCCGGCGACGACGCCGTAGGTCGAATAGCCGGCCGGGTTCAGCTGGCCCACGGGATGGGTCGCATCGGGCGTGAGGATGACCTTGAAGGCCAGGAAGTACATCAGCAGGCCGCCGGCCCAGAGGAAGAGGAAGCGGAAGCTGATCAGGCTGGTGCGTTCGTCATAGTCGCTGGTGAGCTCCGCGGAGAGCGCCGTGGACGGGATTTCGTACCAGGAGATGAAGCTGCGGATCAGGATCGCGGTGGCGATCAGATAGGCGAACAACGCCCCCTGGCCCCAGCCGTGCGGCGGGTTCCAGAGCAGGGAATAGGAAATCGCCACCGGCAGGGCCGAGGCGTACATGAACGGGTGCCGCCGGCCCCAGCGCGAACGCCAGTTGTCGGAGATCTGGCCGACGATCGGATCCAGGAAGGCGTCGGTCACCAGGGCGACCATGATCGCCAGGCCCACCGTCGCCGCCGGCAGGCCGACCACCTGGTTGTAGAAGATCAGCAGGAAGGTCGAGAAGCCGTTGTCCTTCGTCCCGAACGCCACCGTGCCGAAGCCGTAGATAAGCTTGGTGGGCAGGCCCAGCCGGCGGGCGGCTGGATTGACGGTGCTCGCTTCGGCCACGCCCGGATCTCCTGCCGCGCCGTGGCGGCCCGCGGCCTATCTCCGAGGGGTTCGTGAGGCCGGCTGCTGGAAACCGTGAGCGAGGCTCACAGGCACGTCAACGGGTTTTACCTTACATCGTAGACAGATTTAGGTCGGGACGGTGTTCGGGCCGGATTGTCGCGCAAAAACAAAGGGCGCGCCGTTTCCGGCGCGCCCTGAGCCTTGGATGCCAGACCGTTTAGAAGCGGTACTGAACCTCGATACCGTAGGTCCGCGGCGGCGTCAGCGGATAGGTGGTCGAAATGCCGTTGAACGTGGCGTTCCGCTGCACCGCGTTGAACGCGCCGGGGAAGGCGGCGTTGGGCAGGCCCGGCGTCATGCCGAGCGCCGCGATCGTCGAGGCGTTGTAGACCCCGCTGATCCGGCCGGCGCCGGCGCCGCCGTCGTAGCCGAGCTGGTCGAACAGGTTCTTGACGAAGCCGGTGACGGTGTAGCGGTTGTCCTTGCCCTTCCAGGTCAGTCGGATGTCCGTCTGATCCCAGGACGGCGAGGCGTAGTAGGAACGCTCGAAGATCCCGGAGTACTGCTTGTCGCGCCAGACGTAGCTCACTTCCGGCGTCAGCGACCCGGCCTCGAAATCCCAGGTGTAGGTGACCGCCACGGCCACCTTGTTCCGCGCGTTCTGCGGCATGGAGTTGCCGGAGAGGTCCTGCGGACGCTGCACCAGGCCGGTGCTGACGTCGCAGAGCGGGTTCGGGTTCGGGTTGGTCGCCGTGACCGTGGTGCCGGTGCCAGTGCAGGTCTGGATCGGACCCGTGATCGGCTTGGCGCCCGCGGCCTGGGCCTCCGGGTCGACGCCGTCGATGATCCCGGTGAGGCGGGTGATCTTCGCGTCGTCGAAGGAGTAGTTGAAGAGGATGTTCATGTTGTGGATCGGCGACCAGTTGGACTCGATCTCGATCCCCTGAGACACCGCCCGCGGCACGTTCAGATACTTGCTCTGGCTCACCGCCAGGGCGCCGGTGTTGGAGACCACCGACAGCGGCACCTGGTAGTTCTTCAGGCTTTCGTGGAACAGGGCCACGTTCACCTGCAGGGTGCGGTTGAAGAAGTCCTTCTTCATCCCGATCTCGATGTCGTCGTTGTATTCCGGATCGGTCTCCGGGAACTGACCCAGCGAGCTGGTGATGCCGAAGTTGAAGCCGCCCATCAGGTAGCCGCGGCTATAGCGGGCGTACATCATGGTGCCGGGCTTCGGATCCCACTGGATGCCGGCGGTGCCGGTGGTGGCGGTCCAGGTCTGGGAATACCGCCGGGTGCCGAAGCCGTCCGGGGTGAAGGTGATGCCGCCGGGGTTGCCGTTGGCCACCACGCCTTGCGGAACGCCGGCCTGATAGGTCACCGCCGGCGACTGGGTCACATCCACGTTGAGCGGGATGATGGTGCCCAGCAGTTCGGGGGCCGTGCCGCAGGCGCCGGACGCGTAGCAGACGATCCGCACCGATTCCGTGCCCGTCTCCTCGTCGTGGTTGTAGCGGAGGCCGAGGGTCAGCTTCAGGGTGTCGGTGAACTTCCAGTCGATCTGGCCGAACGCCGCATAGGACTGAACCTGCGAGGTCGGACGGTCGTCGTAGATGCGGCGGTTAAAGTCGCGCGCCACGGGCCCGACCGCCGGAATAACCGCGCCGTCGAGGCTCGTGTTCAGCGGCTCGGTCGTGGAGACCGGCTGATAGACGTGCTGCTTGTAGTAGTAGATGCCGCCGATCCACTGGAGCGGCCCGTTGCCGCTGGACGAGATGTCGATCTCGTCGCTGAAGTTGTTGTAGACCTCTTCATAGGTCGAATACTGCTGCGGATGGATCGTCAGGGGAGCGCAGACGCCCAGGGCCACATAGGTCGTGTTGCAGATCGAGCCGGTCGTGGGGCCGAGGGGGATCGGCAGCAGAGCCACTGTGAACTGCTGCACGGCGCCGGAGTTCGCGTTGTCCGAATTCAGAGTATAGTGGTAGTTCAGCGAACCGCCGATGTACTTAATGTCGAAGCCGTCGAAGTGATAGGTGAAGTTCGCCGCGATCCCGTAGGTGTCGTCCAGGGACACGGTCTGGGCGAAGTTGCTGGCGAACTTGCGCACATCGCTGTTGGCCGGGTTGGTGCAGCCCAGGGCCGCGCCCACCACATTGGTCACCGCGCCGCCGGGGGCGCAGCCGAAGCCGGCGTTGATGTTCGTGGCGCCATATTCCGCGACGCTGACCGGGCCGTTGGTGTAGCCGGCGCGGGCGCCGGGGCCGCCGGAACCGTTGTTCCAGCCCGTGATGAAGGCCTTGATCCAGCCGTCGGCGTGCTCGCCGAACTTCGCCTGCAGTTGGCCTTCGACGTAGTAGGTGTCGATCACATTGCCTTCGGTGGGCATGCCCGGAATGACGTTCTTGTAGAAGCCGTCAGCCTGCTTTTCCCAGTTGCCGGCCAGGCGGTACTGGAGGTTCGGCGCCAGCGGGCCGGAGACCGCGGCTTCCACCAGGGTGTGCTGGTAGTTGGCGATCGTGGCGCGGACTTCCGCGTACGGATCCTCGGTCGGGTGCTTGGAGATAACGTTGATCGCGCCGCCCAGCGAGTTGCGCCCGTAGAGGGTGCCCTGCGGGCCGCGCAGCACTTCCACCCGGTCGGTGAAGATCGGCGACTTGCCGGCCGTCACCGTCGAGGTGGTGAAGATGCCGTCGTCGTAGATCGCGGTCGGGATCGACAGCGCCTGGGCGTTGGAGAGGCGGGCCACGCCGCGGATCGCGTTCCGGTCGTTCGCGCTCGTATATTCCAGGCCCGGCGTGAAGTTGGTCATGTCCTGGATGGACGTGATGCCCAGCAGCTCGCGCCTTTCTGACGTGAACGCCGAAATCGCGACCGGCACGTCCTGCAGGCTCTGGCTGCGCTTTTCGGCGGTGACCACCAGCTCTTCGATGGTGTTGCCGCCGCCCCCGGCGGCCGCGGCGGCCGCGGCGTTGGTGGCCGATTTGATCTGCGCGTGAGCCTGCGATCCCAGAGCAGCAGCGATCAGCAGGGCGCTCGACGCCAGAAGGCGAACCTTGTGTTGCAACTTATCCTCCCCAGTGGCCGGTTAGGCCCTTGATTAAGCTCAATGAATTTTCGGCGACGACATGCCCGCGGGCCAGGGCCGCAGGCGCGCTCGATATGGTGGCAAGTCTCGCGGGAGGGACGTTCAGGTGGCGTGCACGACCCCATGCGCGGCGCGGCGGGTAACCCGCACGCCCGGCTTGGAAGCCGCCCCTTGCCCCCATTCAGTCCTCCCTGCCGCGCCGTTTTTGGCGGCTCTGTCAAACGTTCCGGCGGCGATAACCGCGGTCGTCTGATCATGTTGTTCGGTCAAACTGCTGGAGGCGTCGGGCAGCGTCAACGACTTTCGCCTTTTTCCGGCCTGCAATATTCGAAAGCTTGGCATGGCGGCCACATGTCCGCCTCGGCCAAATTGCGCCTTAAACGGTGCGCGAAGGCGGGACCGGCGTGGCGTTTTTCACACGGTTTCGAGGTTGAGGCGCGGCGAATCGCCGGCCCGATATCGACCGCAAGGCGCGCCACCCGCGCCCGGGGTTCTCCCGGCGGTGGCGTCCAATCTCCGTAGTCCGCCCCAGGCGCCTTGGCCTTGCGCCCGTCATCCGGACGGCCTGAAATGCAAAAGGCGCGTCCTTTCGGACGCGCCTTCCACACCCCGGATGAGGGGAATGCTTCCTAGAAGCGGTACTGGAATTCCACGCCGAAGGTCCGCGGCGGGGTCAGCGGGTAGGTGGTGGCGATGCCGTTGAACGAGGCGTTGCGTTGCACCGCGTTGAACGTCCCCGGCACGGAGGCCGCCAGGCCCGGGGTCATGCCCAGGGCGGCGATCGTCGAGGCCGAGTAGACGCCGGCATAGCGCGAAGCGCTGGCGCCGCCGTCGTAGCCGAGCTGGTCGAACAGGTTCTTCACATAGCCGATGACCGAGTAGCGGTTGTCCTTGCCCTTCCAGGTCAGGCGGATGTCCGTCTGATCCCAGGACGGCGAGGCGTAGTAGTCCCGCTGGAAGATGGTCGAGTACTGCTTGTCGCGCCACACGTAGCTGACTTCCGGGGTCAGCGAACCGGCCTCGAAGTCCAGGGTGTAGGTCACGGCGAGCGCGACCTTGTTCTTGGCGTTCTGCGGCATGGAGTTGCCGGACAGGTCCTGCGCACGCTGCACCAGGCCGGTGTTCACGTCGCAGAGAGGCGTGGCCGCGCTGGCGCAGGTGGTCAGCGCCGTCAGCGGCTTGGCGCCCGAGGCCTGGGCCTCCGGGTCCACCGGGTCGACGATGCCCGTCAGCTTGGTGATCTTCGCGTCGTCATAGGAGTAGTTGAAGAGGACGTTCAGGTTGTGGATCGGCGACCAGTTGGTCTCGATCTCGATGCCCTGCGAGACCGCCTTCGGGATGTTCAGGTACTGGCTCTGGCTGACCGCCAGGCCGCCAGACTGCGACACCACCGACAGCGGCGCCTGGTAGCCCTTCAGGTCTTCGTGGAACAGCGCCACGTTGACCTGCAGGGTGCGGTCGAACAGGTCCTTCTTGATCCCGATTTCGATGTCGTTGTTGTACTCGGGGTTGGTCTTCGGGAACTGACCCAGCGAGCTGGTGATGCCGACGTTGAAGCCGCCCATCAGGTAGCCGCGGCTGTAGCGGGCGTACAGCATGGTGCCCGGCGCCGGATCCCACTGGATGCCGGCGGTGCCGGTGGTGGCGGTCCAGGTGGCGTCATAGAGGCGCGTGCCGAAGCCGTCGGGCGTGAAGGTGATGCCGCCGGGCTTGCCGTTGGCCACCACGCCGGCGGGAACTCCGCCCTGATAGGTCACCGACGGAGACTGCGTCACGTCCACCGGCGGGGTGAAGGTGCCCAGCAGTTCCGGGCCGGCGCCGCCGAGGCAGGGCGCGGTCGCGTAGCAGACGACCCGCACCGATTCGGACCCGGTTTCCTGGTCGTGGTTGTAACGCAGGCCGAGGGTCAGCTTCAGGGTGTCGGTGAACTTCCAGTCGATCTGGCCGAAGGCGGCGTAGGATTCCACCTGCGAGGTCGGACGGTCGTCGTAGATGCGACGCTGGAAGTCGCGACCGACCGGGTTGACGGCGCCGGTGATCGGGCCGTCGAGCGCGACGTTGTTCGGCTCGGTGGTCGAGACCGGCTGATAGATGTGCTGCTTGTAGTAGTAGATGCCGCCGATCCACTGGAACGGCCCGTTGCCGCTGGACGAGATGTCGATCTCGTCGCTGAAGTTGTTGTAGACCTCTTCGTAGGTCGAATACTGCAGCGGATTGATCGTCAGCGGGCCGCAGACGCCCAGGGCCACGTAGGTCGTGTTGCAGACGCTGCCCGTGGTCGGACCCAGAGGGACCGGCAACAGGGCGACCTGGTAGGGACCGACCGCGCCCGAGTTCGCGTTATCCGAGACCAGAGTATAGTGATAGTTCAGCAGGCCGCCGATGTACTTAATGTCGAAGCCATCGAAGTGGTAGCTGAGGTTCGCGGCGATCCCGTAGGTGTCGTCGAGGGACACGGTCTGGGCCACGTTGCTGGCGAACTTGCGCACATCGCTGTTGGCCGGGTTGGTGCAGCCCAGGGCCGTATTCTGCGCGTTGATCACCGCGCCGCCGGGCGCGCAGCCGAAGCCGGCGTTGATGTTCGTGGAGCCGAATTCGGAGACGTTGATCGGGCCGTTGGTGTAGCCGGCGCGGGCGCCGGGGCCGCCGGAACCGTTGTTCCAGCCGCTGATGAAGCCCTTGATCCAGCCGTCCATGTGCTCGCCGAACTTCGCCTGGAGTTGGCCTTCGACGTAGTACTGGTCGATCACATTGCCTTCCGAGGGCATGCCCGGGATGGTGTTCTTGTAGAAGCCGTCGGCCTGCTTTTCCCAGTTGCCGGCCAAACGGTACTGGAGGTTCGGCGCCAGCGGGCCGGAGACGGCCGCTTCGAACAGGGTGTGGCCGTAGTTGGCGAAGGTCGCGCGGACTTCCGCGTAGGGATCTTCGGTCGGGTGCTTGGAGATGACGTTGATCGCGCCGCCCAGCGAGTTACGGCCGTAGAGGGTGCCCTGCGGGCCGCGCAGCACTTCCACCCGGTCGGTGAAGATCGGCGACTTGCCGGCCGTGACCGTCGAGGTGGTGTAGATGCCGTCGTCATAGACCGCGGTCGGGATCGCGAGCGCCTGGGCGTTCGACAGACGGGCCACGCCGCGCAGCGAGTTGCGGTCGTTGGCGCTGGTGTATTCCAGGCCCGGCGTGAAGTTGGTCATGTCCTGGATGGACGTGATGCCCAGCAGCTCGCGCTTCT
This sequence comes from Pseudomonadota bacterium, assembly GCA_018241625.1. GTDB lineage: Bacteria > Pseudomonadota > Alphaproteobacteria > Caulobacterales > Caulobacteraceae > Phenylobacterium. Next base: position 9,273 of record JAFEDM010000253.1, read on the forward strand.
GCGACGTGAAGGCCGAGATGGCGACCGGCACGTCCTGCAGGCTCTGGCTGCGCTTTTCGGCGGTGACCACCAGCTCTTCGATGGTGTTGCCGCCGGCGGCGGCGGCCGCAGCGGCGGGCTTGGCCGCGGTCTGGGCATGGACGGATGACGCGAGGGCGACCGCAAACAGCGCGGCGCCGGACGCCAGAAGGCGAACCTTGGTGTGCATTGAACCTCCCCAACAGCCCTATTTTTTGCGGGCGCGAATGGACGGAAAAAACGAGAGACAGCTTTTTCCCCTCCCACTGGCTCAGCCGTACCCGGGCGTCAACACCAGAAGGTCAAATTTACAACCTATTTTCGAAAACGCGGTTTGGTCAAAATCACCGTTATTTATGGCTTTCTTCGGACATGTTCAAAATTCTGGTTCGTTGAGAGCGCGAGCGGTGGGGGCCCGGCGCGCTCTTAGGTTGCGCCCTTGAAACAGCCCGGCCCGCACCGCTAGGCGATCAGCACGACCTTGCCGACGTGGGCGCCGCCCTCGAGATGCGCATGCGCCTTGGCCGCCTCGGCCAGCGGGAAAGTCGCGTCTACCTGCGGCTTGAGCTTGCCGGCGGCGATCCAGGGCCACACCAGCGCCTCCACCGCCGCGGCCAGGCGCGCCTTTTCATCGGCGGAGCGGGGCCGCAGCGTCGAGCCGGTGACCACCGCGCGCTTCTGCATGACGCGGAAGATCGGCAGGCTGACCTCGCCGCCGCCCAGGCTTGCAATGAAGACGATACGTCCGGCGGTGTTCAGCGCGTCGAGGTCCTTGGCGAAATAGTCGCCGCCGACCATGTCCAGGATCACGTCGGCGCCGCCCTCCCGCCTGGCGACCTCGGCGAAGTCCTCCGCCTTGGCGTCGACCGCCACGTCGGCGCCCAGCGCGCGCGCCGTCTGCGCCTTGTCGGCGCCGCGGGCGGTGGCGATCACCTTGGCGCCATGCGCCTTGGCCATCTGGATCGCCGTCGTCCCGATGCCGGAGGTGGCGCCGTGCACCATCAGGGTCTCGCCGGGCTTCAAGGCCCCGTGCTCGAAGACGTTGGCGTAGACGGTGAACACCGTCTCCGGCAGGGCCGCCGCCTGCACGAAATCGAAGCCTTCGGGGATCGGCAGGGCGTGGCGCGCGTCGCAGACCGCATATTCGGCATAGCCGCCGCCGCCCAGCAGGGCGCAGACCTTGTCGCCGGCCTTCCAGCGCCCGGCGCCGATCACCACCTCGCCCGCCACCTCCAGGCCGATGGTGTCCGGCGCGCCGGGCGGCGGCGGATAGCCGCCCAGTCGCTGCAGGATGTCCGGCCGGTTCACCCCGGCGGCGCGCACCCGGATCAGGATCTGGCCGTCCGCCGGCGCCGGGCGCGCGACCTGGACCGGTTTCAGGGCCTCGGCCGGCCCCTTGCCGCCCTCGACGGCGATAGCGGTCATCATCTCGGTCATGGCGGCGGCTCCGGCGGGCTGCGAAAGGAAGGCGAAAGCGTCAAAACTTGCGCTTTTGCGGCGTGCGCGGTCAGATAGCGCCACATCGGGGAACCGGAAAGGGAGGCCCCTTCATGGAAGAGCCTGCTGAAGTCCGCGTCGGCCGCGGGCAGCGCCTGATCGAAGCGACCCGCGAGGACCTCGAACTCTACGGGGTCTCGGAACTGGAAGAGCGGATCGACATCCTGCAGTCCGAAATCGCCCGTTGCCGGGCCCAGATCGAGCGCAAGAGGGCCGGCCGCGCGGCCGCCGACGCCCTGTTCGGCGCTCCGCCGGCTTGACGAGACAGGCGTCGACCTAAAACGGACCAGATTCCGCGGTCTGCTTCCCGCTCTGAGGGATCTGGCGCGGGGCCCGCGGCCATGGGTCCCGGCTGGCATGGGCGTTGCACGGACAGTTTTCCGCGACGCCGTGTCAAGCTGAGTGTAGGTTGAGCATCCCATGAGCGACTTGAAAGCCCCGTCCCAGACCGTGCCCAACGCCTGGCGCGCCGAGGTCATCCGTGACTTCGCCCGTTCGGAGCTGTTCCAACGCACCTTCCAGGAAGGCATGGACCTCGTCGAGGAGACCGCCTCCTATCTGGACGGCTCCGGCCGCCAGGCGTCGAAGCTGCTGTCGCGCAGCGCCGCCCTCGCCTACGCCGCCGAGAGCATGCGGCTGACCACGCGGCTGATGCAGGTGGCCTCCTGGCTGCTGGTCCAGCGGGCCGTGCGCGAGGGCGACATGCCCGCGGACGCCGCCTGCGAGGACCGCTACCGCCTGGCCGCCTCCGAGGTCTGCAGCAATTCCGGCGAGGGCGAAGGCCTGCCCGCCGAACTGGGCGCCCTGCTGGACCGCTCCGAGCGGCTCTATGAGCGCGTGCGCCATCTCGACCGGCGCATGTACATCGAGGACGAGGCCGTGGAGGCGCCGCATCCGGTGCTGTCGCAGCTCGACCGGCTGAAGAGCGCCTTCGGGAGCTGACAACCTCCCCCGCGCAGCGGCGGGGGTCGTCCGGACATGCAAAACGCCGCGGAGATCGCTCTCCGCGGCGTTTCCGATTGGGATAGCCCGTTCGCCGGCCTGCGCCGGCGAGCCAGGTTATTTCCGGGTGAAGCCGCCGAACTTCGCGTTGAAGCGCGACACGCGACCGCCGCGGTCCATCA
>JAFEDM010000254.1 GCA_018241625.1 Pseudomonadota bacterium
CGTTGATCCACAGCCCCGAGCGATCGAAGGTCCCGACGTCGCTCGGCGTGGGGACGATGCGTTTCAGGTACATGACCTGATGGGCGTAGTCGAAGGTCACCACGAACCGCTTCAAGAGCGCGCTGCCGACGTTGCCCTCGTAGTTCGGGTCGGCGATCGACCCGCCCTTGGCCTCCGACAGGCCGGCGGCGATGTCGTCCACCTTCACCGGCCCCAGCATCAGCGAGTCCAGGCGCACCATGTAGTCGCGCGCCGGCCCGCCGACGCCCCAGCCGGTGACCGCACTGGCGCCCTTGGCGAAGCGGGCGCGCAGGTCGTGGGCGTTCACGAACGGGCTGGTGAAGTCGACCTCCGAACGCGAGCCGGTGTCGATGTCGAACCGCGCGGGGAAGCCCATCGCCTGGCCCTTCACGTTCGGCAGGTGGTCGTAGAAGACGAAGGGCACGGCGACGCCCAGCGCCGGCGTCGGCTTGAACTTGGCCGGATCGGTGAAGGTGATCGTCTGCCGGCCATAGTCGACGGTCGTCACCATCCGCCGGACCAGCTCGAAGCCCACCATGCCGTCCACCGGGATGCCCTCGATGGAGGGATCGTAGATCGCGGTGGCGAAGCCCATCTGGTCCTTCAGCCGCACGCCGCCGATGGCGATCTCGTCGAAGTGGACGAAGCCCGAGGTCTCGTGCCCCTCCCCCGCGCCGTTGGTCACCGCCTGGCCGATCGCGGTCAGGCCCACGTCCTTGACCAGCTTGGGCGACAGCAGGGTGTGGCCGCCGGTGTCGACGATGAAGGTGTAGGGGCCTTTGCCGTTCACCGCGCCCTGGACGTAGATGTGGTTGTTCAGCAGGCGGAACGGCAAGGTCGTGCTGGCGGCGCCGCCCACGATCGTCGCGCCCGTCGGCGGCGTGGTGGGCATGGCGTAGGCGCCGAGCGGCCGCGTCGGGCCGAACTTCACCGCCTTCAGCTCCGAGGTCTCGACGCCGTCGGGGCCCATGCCCGGATCGTCGGTGATCCTGTGCGCCAGCATCAGCCCGCCCTCGCGGCGATAGTCTGCGTAGGTCTCGGTCATGTGGAAGAACTGCTGGTCCCAGGTGATCTTGGCCAGCAGGTGGGTCTGGGCGTCGAACCAGGCGTCGAAGCGCTTGCCGCCCTTCGGCGTCACCGCCAGGTGGTCCATCGCGCGGCCGTCCGCCGTCTCGCGGCCGACGTAGCTGACCTGCGCCCCGCCGCGGTCGGCCCGCCACCAGAGGTTTGCGTTACGATAGGCGGCGTTCACCGCCATCGGGATCCGGTCGCCGCCCTGCTGGGGCGTGTAGGCCAGGGAGATATCCTGCTGCCAGGGTGTCTTGCCGTCATAGCCGTCGGCGTTGTGCAGGCCGCCGGCGTCTTGGCTTTCGGCATAGGCGCCGGTGGCCAGGTCGAACCGCGCGACCGCCGGCCCGGTCAGGCCCGAGCCCGTGTGGCTGAAATCGTACTGCGCCGACCCGGTCGCCGGCGGATTGCCGACCGCGGCATGGTTGGCGTCGAGCACTGCGCCGGCGCTGGGCGTCGCGGACTGGCTGTAGGCGGCTCCAGCGGCGGACAGGACGAGCGCGGCGGCGAGGAGGGATTTCATGACGGCTCTTTAAATTGCAACACGACGCCGCCCCTCGTAGCCCTAGGCGCATGGCCGATCTTGAACGCATTTCACGTCTGGAGCTCCGCGAGGCGGAGCCCGGCCGCATGCGCCACGCGGCGCGCGAGACCCTGCCGCGCCACCTGCACGACCACGCCTTCGCCGCCGTGGTGCTGTCGGGCGGCTATGTGGAGGCGGGCGACACCGGCCGGCACTGGATGGAGGCGGGCGACGTGCTGCTGCACCAGTCGTGGGAGAGCCACCTCGACCGCTTCGGCCGCAGGGGCGCCGAGGTGCTGGTGCTGGACATCGCCGACGCCGACGCCTCGCGGCTGAGCGGCCGCATCGCCGATCCCGACGCCCTGGCGCGGCTCGCGGAGCGGGACCGCGCCGCGGCGACCCGGCGAATGCTCGCCGAGCTCGCGCCCAAGCCCATGGCGGCCAACGCCGACTGGCCCGACCTGCTGGCCCGCGCCCTGAGCGAGGATCCCGGCCTCTGCCTGGGCGCCTGGGCCGACGCCCGCGGCCTGCACCAGGGCAGCATCAGCCGCGGCTTTCGCCAAGTGTTCGGCGCGACGCCGGTGGCCTTCCGCCTGGCGCAACGGACGCGGCGGGCGATCAGCGCCGTCCGCGTCACCGCCGAGCCGCTCAGCCTGATCGCCCAGGACTGCGGCTTCGCCGACCAGGCGCACATGAGCCGCGCGATCCGCAAGCTGGCCCGCACGACGCCGGCGGCCCTGCGCCGCGCGGCCTGATCACCCCGAAAGAACTAGATCCAGGCGCCGCCCAGCGCGCGGGTCAGGTTCACGCTGGCCTGCAGCCGGCGCGTGGTGAGCTGGATCTGGGTCTGCTCGGCGGTCAGCGCCGCGGTCTGGGCTGTGACCACGTCGAGATAGGTCGCCACGCCCTGCTTGTAGCGGATGTTGGCCAGCTCGACGGTCCGGCGCGCGGCGGTCACCGCATCGCTGGCGTCCCTGGCCTCGATCGCCAGGCGGTTGGAGAGCGCCATCTGGTCTTCCACGTCGCGGAAGGCGTTCAGCACCACGCCGCGATAGTTGGCGCTGGCCTGGTCGAACGCCGCCTTGGAGGCACGCACATTGGCCGCCCGGCGGCCGCCGTCGAAGATCGCGCCCGCCAGCTGCGGCCCCACCATCCAGAAGGTGTTGGGCGCCTGCAGGAGGTTGATCCCGCCCGCCGTCTGCCAGCCCGCCGAGGCGTCCAGCATCAGCGACGGGAACAGCGCCGCACGCGCCACGCCCACGTCGGCGTTGGCGGCGGCGGCCCGGCGCTCGGCGGCGGCGATGTCGGGCCTGCGTTGCAGCAGGAGCGATGGCGCGCTCACCGCCACCGTCGGCTGCGGCAGGGCCTTGTCGCTCGGCGCCAGGCTGAAGCTGGACGCGCTCTCGCCCACCAGGGCGGCGATGGCGTGCTCCATCAGCGCGCGGCTGGCGGTGACGTCGGTCAGCTGCGCCTTGGCGCTGGAGAGCTGGGTCTGGGCGCGGGCCACGTCCAGGCCGGTCGCGTTGCCGCCGTTGTGCAGCACGTTCGTCAGGTCGAGCGCCCGCTGGTAGGCGCCGACGGTGTCGCTCAGCAACCGGATCTGGGCGTCGTAGCCGCGCAGCGTCAGGTAGTCGTCGGCCAGGTCCGCCTGCAGCGACAGCCGCGCCGAGCGCAGGTCGGCCGCGCTGGCCTGGGCGCGGTCACCGGCGCTGCGGGCGATGTTGCGCAGCCGGCCCCAGAGGTCGATCTCATAGGCGACCGAGGCGCCCAGCTGGTTGGTGTCGTATTCGTCCGGCCCACCGACGCGCAGCGGCTGGTTCTGCGAGCGGCGCTGGCGGGTGGCGAGGCCGGAGCCGTCCACCTCGGGGATCAGGCCGGCCCGGGCCTGATCGGACAGCGCGCGGGCCTGGTCGTAGGCGGCGACGGCGGCGGCCAGCGTCGGGCTCGCCTTCTCGGCGCGGGCTTCCAGGTCGTCGAGCACGGGGTCGCCGAACATCGCCCACCACTGGCCACGCGGCTGGGCGTCGGCGGGCTGGGCGGGCGTCCACGGCCCCTGCTCCTTGAAGGCGGCCGCGACCGGCGTCGCCGGCGGCTGGTAGGCGGGCGCGAGCGAACAGGCCCCCAGGCTCAGCCCGGCAAGCGTCAGGGCCGAGGCGGCCGCCAGCCGCGCCCTGGTCATCGGTGATCTCACGCGCCGCCCTTCGGCTGCGGCGCCGCCTTCTGCGCCGAGGCGCCGGCGATGCGCACCAGGTCGCCGTTCGCCAGCGACTCCGGCGGATTGTCGACCACGCGGTCGGCGGCCGAAATGCCGGCGCCAATCTCCACGGACGAGCCGAGGTCGCGGTTCACGGTCACCTTGCGGATCTGCACGTGGCTGTCGGGCCCGACCACGGCCACCACCGGCCCCTCGTGGCGGTACTGCAGCGCCGTCACCGGCAGCCGCGTGGTGGTCACCGGCGCCGTCAGCTGGAAGGTCACCTGGGCGTATTCGCCCGACTTGATCTTGCCGTCGGCGTTGTCGAGCGACAGCTCCACCAGCTCCGCCCCGCTCTGGGGTCCGACGGCCTGGGACTGGCCGCTCACCACCGCCTTGAAGACCTGGCCCGGATATTCCGGCACGGTCAGGTCGGCGGTCAGGCCGTTGTGGATCATCGCCGAATAGTTCTGCGGCGCGCGGACATAGACCCGCAGCTTGTGCTGGTCGGCGACCGTGAACAGGGCCGGGTCGTTCGGCGCGCCGGCGGCGATCAGCTGGCCGATGTCGGTGTTGCGGGCGGTGACCACGCCGGCGAAGGGCGCGGTGATCTTCTTGAACCCTTCCAGCGCCAGCAGCCGGTTGAGGTTGGCGCGCGCGGCGTTGACCAGCGAGGTCTTGGCGGCCAGGTCGCCGAACTTCTCGTCGGCCTCCTGTTTCGAGACCGCGTCGGCCGCCACCAGCCCCTTCCAGCGCTGGGCCGTGGTGGTGGCCAGCGCCATGTTGGCCTGGGCGGTGGCCAGGTCGGCGCGCGCCTGCAGCACCTGCTGGTCGAGGTCGGGCGTGTCGATGTCGGCCAGCACCTGGCCGGCCTTCACCGGCGTGCCGATGTCCACGTACCACTTCTTCAGGTAGCCCGAGACGCGCGCGTGGATCGGGGCGTTGTAGAAGGCCTGGATCTCGCCCGGCAGCACCAGGTCGCGCGAACCGCCGGCCTCGATCTTCACCAGGCTGATGGTCGGGATGGCCTGCTCGTGGGTCCAGGACTTCATGCCCTGGTCGGCGCTGACCCGGCTGACCAGGCCGCCCACGACCACGATCAGGGCGACGCCCGCGGCCACCCCGCCCAGCAGCTTCAGCCGCCGGTCGGAGATGTGGGTCACCGCTGGAGTCGAGGGACCGTGCCCGCCCTCATGCGGGCCGGCGTCGAGGGGCGTGGAGTCAGGCATAGGTCTCTCCGGCGACCGCGGTCGGCAGCGGGGCCGGCGCATGCGCGCGGCGGCCGTGCACCAGGCTGAAGACCACGGGAACGAACATCAGGGTGGCGATGGTGGCGAAGATCAGCCCGCCGATCACGGCGCGGCCCAGGGGCGCGTTCTGCTCGCCGCCCTCCCCCAGGCCCAGGGCCATGGGCGCCATGCCGATGATCATGGCCATGGCGGTCATCACCACCGGGCGGAAGCGGGTGAAGCCGGCTTCTGTCGCGGCGCGCACGGCGTCGCCGGTCGCCTCCAGCCGCTCGCGCGCGAAGCTGATCACCAGGATGGAGTTGGCCGTGGCCACGCCCATGCACATGATCGCCCCGGTCAGCGCCGGCACCGACAGCGTCGTGCCCGTGGCGAACAGCATCCAGACGATGCCGGCCAGCGCCGCCGGCAGGGCGGTGATGATCACGAACGGGTCCAGCCACGACTGGAAGTTCACGACGATCAGCAGGTAGATCAGCACGACCGCCGCGATGATGCCGAAGAACAGGCCCGAGAAGGCGTCGTTCATGGTCACCATCTGGCCGCGCAGGGTCACCGTGGCGCCGCGCGGGCGGCCCTTGGCGTTGTCCTTCAGGATCTTGTTGATGTCGCGGGTCACCGCGCCCAGGTCGCGGTCCTGGGTGGTGGCGTAGATGTCGATCACCGGCAGGGCGTTGTAGTGGGTCACCACCGCCGGCGAAGAGCCGCGGCTGATCGAGCTCAGCCCGCCCAGCACCTGCGACTGGCCGCCGTTGGCGCCGTTGATCGGCACGCTCTCCAGGCCCGAGATCGAGGGCACCCGGAACTCCGGCGTCTGGGCGACGATCGGATAGGAGACCCCGTTCTGCGGGTTCACCCAATAGGTCGGCGCGGTCTGGCCGCTGCCGGCCAGGGTCGCCTGCAGGCTGTTGGTCACGTCGCGCTCGGCCAGGCCCAGCTGGGCGGCCCGCACCCGGTCGACGGTGACCCGCAGCTCCGGCCCGCCGGCCGGCTGCTGCATGCGCACGTCGGCCAGGCCGCGCACCCCGCGCATCTGGCGCATCAGCACATTGGCGTAGGCTCGGTTGGCGTCGGCATTGGGGCCGCTGATCTGCAGGTCGATGGGCGCCGGCGAGCCGAAGTTCAGGATCTGGCTGACGATGTCGGCGGGCAGGAAGGCGAAGCTGGTCCCCGGATAGTCGCGCGGCAGCACCTCGCGCAGCTGCTTCACATAGCCGGCCGTCGCATGGTGATGCGGCTTCAGGCTGACGTAGATGTCGCCGTCCGCCGGCCCGATCACCCCCGAGTTCGAATAGACCATGTTGATGGAGCTGTTCGGGATGCCGATGTTGTCCACCAGCGAGCCCAGCTCGTCGGCCGGGATCACCCGGCGGATGGTGTTCTCGATGCGGCCGAACTCCAGGGAGGTGTCTTCCAGACGCGTGCCGACGGGCGCGCGGATGTGGATGGTCATCTGGCCCGCGTCCACCGAGGGGAAGAAGTTCGAGCCCAGGAACGGCGCCAGCCCGAACGACAGCAGCACCACCGCCAGGAAGCCCAGCAGGAACGGCCGGCGTGCGCCCATCGCCCGTTCCAGCAGCCCCGCATAGACCGAGCGCACCTGGGCGAATCCGGCCTCGAACCGGCGCTGGAAGCGCGCGAACGGATTGCGCGTCCCCTGGCTCGCCGCCTGCTCCTCGGCGTGCGGCCGCAGCAGGTACATGGCCATGGTGGGCACCAGGGTCCGCGACAGGATGAACGAGGCGATCATCGCGTAGACCACCGACATCGCCATCGGCACGAACAGGAAGCCCGCCACGCCCTTCAGCAGGAACATCGGCACGAAGACGATGCAGATGCAGAGCAGCGAGACGAAGGCCGGCGTCACGATCTGGTTGGCGCCGTCCAGGATGGCGGTGCGCACGTCCTTGCCGTGCTCCAGGTGCCAGTTGATGTTCTCGATGGTCACCGTGGCGTCGTCGACGAGGATGCCCACCGCCAGCGCCAGGCCGCCCAGGGTCATGATGTTGAACGTCTGGCCGGTGGCCGACAGCGCCGCGATCGCCGCCAGCACCGACAGCGGGATCGACACGGCGATGATCACCGTCGAACGCCACGATCCCAGGAACAGCAGGATCATCAGGCTGGTCAGGGCCGCGGCGATCGCGCCCTCGCGCACCACACCGGAAATCGCGCCCTTCACGAACAGCGACTGGTCGTTCAGCGCGGTGATCTTGAAGGTCGGCGGCAGCTGCTCGGCCAGCGCGGGCAGCCGGTCCTTCACCCCCTGGACCACCGCCAGCGTCGAGGCCGAGCCGGTCTTCAGGATGGTCGACAGCACGGCGCGCCCGCCGTCCACGTGCACGATGTTGGTCTGCGGGCCGGACCCGTCTCGCACCTGGGCCACGTCGCGCATGAAGATCGTCGCCCCGCCCGCCATCTTCACCGGCAGGTCGTTGAGCTCCGCGATGGTCTCGGCCGCGTCGTTCAGGCGGACGTTGTACTGATAGGAGCCGATCTTCACGAAGCCGACCGGGGTGATCTGGTTCTGGGCGGCGAGCGCGGTGTTGATGTCGTTCGCCGACACGCCCTTGGACTGCATGGCCGTCGGGTCGAGGTCGATCTGGATCTGGCGGATCTGGCCGCCATAGGGATAGGGCGTCGCCGCGCCGGGCACGGTGGTGACCGCCGGGCGGATCACCACCTGGCTCAGGTCGAACAGCTTCTGCTCCGACAGCGTCTTGTCGCTGTCGGCCAGCTGCAGGATCGGCACGGTGGCGGCGGAATAGTTCAGGATCAGCGGCGGCGTGATGCCGGCCGGCATCTGCTTGGTGGAGACTTGGGCGGTGGCGGTCACCTGGGCGGTGGCCGTGCGGATGTCGGTCCCGGGCTGGAAGAAGATCTTCACCACCCCGATGCCGGGCAGCGACTGGCTCTCGGTGTGCTCCACGTCGTTGACCGTGGTGGTCAGGAACCGCTCGAACTGGGTGACGATCCGGTTCGACATGTCATTGGGCGACAGGCCGGAATAGTTGAAGGCCACCCCGATCACCGGGACCTTGATGTCGGGGAAGATGTCGGTGGGCGTCTTCAGCGCCGCCATCACGCCGGC
>JAFEDM010000255.1 GCA_018241625.1 Pseudomonadota bacterium
CTTGCCGGTCAGCTGGCCGACGATGGCGCCCGCCGCTTCCGCGGCGATGGTCGCCACATTGCTCATGGCCGCATCGCGCGACTTGGCGATCCGGGCCTCGGCCTCGGCGCCCTTCTCCGCGAGCTTGGCCTCTTCCTCGGCAAGCCGGGCCGCCACCTCGGCCTGGGCCTTGGCGCGCGCCTCGGCGGCGACGCGTTGGGCCTGGGCGCGCGCCTGGGCGGTTTCGGCGGCCGCGGCCGCGGCCTGGCTCTCGGCCTCGTCCTTCAGCCGGCGTGCATCAGCGATGTTGCCGCTGATCTGGCCGTCCCGCGCATCGATCGTGCCGCCCACGCGGGGCGTCACGAACAGGCGCACGAACAGCAGCACGATCGCGAAGATGACCAGGAACCAGGCGATCTGGCCCGGCCACCAGTGGAAGTCGAACTGCGGCAGGCCGCCGGCCGACGCGCCTTCCGGCGCCGCCGTGCCTTCTTGGGTCTCGCTCGCCATTGGCGATCAGCCTCGCGTGCTTAGACGCCGAACAGGATGAGCAGCGAGACCACGAAGGCGAACAGGCCCATGGTTTCGGTCAGCGCCATGCCGAGGAACAGCATGGTCTGCTGGCTGGCGGCGCCCGCCGGATTGCGGATGGCGGCTTGCAGGTAGTTGCCGAACAGCACGCCCAGGCCGATACCGGCGCCGATCATGCCCATGGCCGCGAGACCCGCGCCGATCAGCTTGTAGGTATGGAAGTCCATTTCAGATCCTCTCGAAGATTCCAGTTTGGCTTAGTGGCCGTGACCGAAGTTCACGACCTCGTTGAGGTACACGGTGGCCAGCGCCGCGAAGACGAAGGCCTGCAGGATCGCCACGACCAGCTCCAGGCCGGTCAGGCCGACGATCAGGGTGAAGGAGAGCGCGCTGGGCACGAAGGCCAGCGACGCGATGCCGCCCGACAGCGCCAGGATGCCCAGCGCCACCACGAAGGAGCCGAACAGGCTCATCACCACGTGGCCGCCCAGCATGTTGCCGAACAGACGAAGGGCGAGCGTCACCGGCCGCACGAAGTAGGAGATCATCTCGATGATCACCATGGCGGCGCCGCCCAGGACGCCCATGCCGGGCACCCAGAACAGGCTCAGGAACTTCGGCCCGTGCTTCACGAAGCCCAGGATGAAGACGCTGAAGAAGGTGAGCACGGCCAGCGTGCCGGTGATCGCCAGCTGTGAGGTGACCGCAAAGGCGAAGTCCATGCCCGCCAGATTGAACACGGCGAACACCACGCTCATCAGGTTGAGCACCAGGATGATCAGGAACAGCGACAGGATGTAGGGGACATAGGGGCGGCCTTCGTGGCCGATGATCGGCCCGACCAGCACCCGGTCGACGATGTTGTAGACGCTCTCGGCCAGGGCCTGGCCGCGGTTCGGCACGATCTCGCGCCGCGCAGTGAGCGCGAAGAAGGTGATCAGGATCACCGCGCCCACGATCATGCTGACCACGGAGTTGGTGATCGACAGATCGATGGCGAGGCCGCCGAGATTCACGGTCGGCAACGGCACGACCTTGTGGATCAGGAACTGCTCCATCGGCTGGATGGCCGGCTGTTGCATAAGGGCCTTAGTCCTCGTCTTCGTCCGGGACGCCCGGATCCGAACCTTTTGGGGTCGGGCCCGCCGCGTCGAGAATCTTCCTGTTCGACCTCGCAACGGCCGAGACCGCGACGAAGATCGAAAACCCCGAGCCGATCAGCAAGCCGCCGATCAAACCCCAGGGTGTCGTATGAGCGAAGCGATCCAACAGCCAGCCAAGGCCGACGCCGCCGAGCACCCCACCAACCACTTCCCCCACGAAGCGGTAACCCTGCGCCAGAGCGGAATGAGCGTCGGGGCTCATCCGGCGCGCCTGCGCGGCCTCCGCGTCTCCCAAGCGCTGATCGAGGCGGGCTAGGGCCTCATCCGGCGATTCGTTGGGGTGAGGCATACGTTACAGTCCCGGTCAGGCTTTTGGCCGACAAGACCATGACGTCGCCGCCACGGCGGGGGCTTTTGGGTCGCGCGGAACCTATAGACCGTGCTGCGGCGCGTCAAGACTGCCGAGACACTCTCCATCTCACTGAATTCGTTCGTTTTTATCGCCATGCGACGGATGGTCTAAGCGGCGCCCTGGGAGATGACAAGGATCAATGCCCGGGCGCTCGAGCGGTGGGAACTTCCCCGCCGGGCCGCACGACCCGATTGAAACCCAAGCTTTCCCTAGAGGCAGGCCATGGCTGTCGCGAACATCCAGGACATCCGCCCGCGGACCTCGCAAGAGCCGGCTGCGGCGCCTGGGCCTCTGCCCGTCCCGCGACCACCGGCTTCGCCGAAACGTCGACGGGCCCCGACCGGCTGGATCGCGGTCGCGACGCTGGCGCTCGCCGCGGCGGCGGCCGGCGGCTGGTACGCGCTGAAACCGATCGCGGTTCAGACCGAGAAGGTCGGCACGGGCGAAGCGGTGGACGCCGTCTACGCCTCGGGCGTGGTCGAATATGTGCGGCAGGCGCATGTGGCCTCGGTCGTGACCGCGCCGATCGTTCGGGTCTTCGTCGAGGAGGGCCAGGATGTGCGCGCGGGCCAGCCGCTCGCCCAGCTGGACGACGGCCCTCAGCAGCAGACTACCCTCCAACTCGAGGCGCAGGCGGTCCAGGCGCGCACCGCGGCGCGCCGGGCGCGTCAGCTGTTGCTCGGCGGCTTCGGCGCCCAGGCCGCCGACGACGACGCCCAGGCCCAGATGAAGGCCACCGAGGCGGCCGCGGCGAGCGCGCGCTCGCGCCTGGGCGACTACCGGCTCACCGCGCCCTTCGCCGGGCGCATCCTGCGGCGCGACGCCGAGCCGGGCGACTTGGCCAGTGTCGGCGCGCCGCTGTTCGTCATCGCCAACCTGCGCGCCGTCCGCATCACCGCCGACGTGGACGAGCGCGACGTTGGCCGCCTGGCGGTGGGCCAGGACGCCGTCGTGCGCGCCGATTCCTTCCCGCAGAAGGTGTTCCACGCCCGCATCACCGACATCACCCCGCAGGGCGACGCCACCGGCCGGGTGTTCCGGGTGCGGCTCGGCCTGCCGACCGACAGCCCGCTGATGCCGGGCATGACGGTCGAAACCAACCTGGTCACCGCGCGGCGTGAAAAGGCGGTTCTGGCGCCCACCGCCGCGCTCAGTCACGGCGCGGTCTGGACGGTGGCGGACGGCCGCGCCCACCGGACCCCGGTCACGGCCGGAGCGGCCGACCCGCAGCGCACCGAGGTCCTCGCCGGCCTGACCCCGGGGCAGCAGGTCATCACCAACCCGCCGTCGGCCCTGAAGGACGGCGCCCGGGTCGCGGTCCGCCCGGCGCGCTGATGCTGGGCCTGCTGGTCCTGGCGCGGGTGGCGTTCAGCCACCTGTGGGTCCGCCTGCGCCCGACGCTGGTGGCGACGCTCGGCGTGGCGGTGGGCGTCGGATTCTTCCTCGCGGTCTCCGGCATGATGGTCGGCTC
>JAFEDM010000256.1 GCA_018241625.1 Pseudomonadota bacterium
CCACGCTTGTCGAGGCGGAAAGCCGTCTTAGTCTGGGCTGAAACAATCGGTGGGGAGTCGTCCGGGTGAAGACCAAGCTTTTCGCGGCGTCGTGCGCGGTGCTGGCCGCGGCCGCCTGCCTGGGGGCCGCAAAGCCCGCCGCCTATGACCTGGTGATCCGCGGCGGCGAGATCCTGGACGGCTCCGGCAAGCCGGGCGTGGTTGGCGACGTGGCGGTGAAGGGCGACCGCATCGCCTATGTGGGCCCGCACGCGCCGGGGCGCGGCAAGGCCGAGATCGACGCGCACGGCAAGGCGGTGGCGCCCGGCTTCATCAACATGCTCTCCCATTCCGAGGACAGCCTGATCGCCGACGGACGCGGCCAGTCGGAGCTGCGCCAGGGCGTCACCCTGGAGGTGATGGGCGAAGGCAGCTCCATCGGCCCGCTGACGCCGCAGATGGCCAAGCTGGAGGAACAGCGAGAGCACGACATCAAGTACCCGGTCACCTGGACCACGCTGGACGGCGGGCTCGAGAGCCTGGCCAAGCGCGGCATCGCGCTCAACGTCGCCTCCTTCGTGGGCGCGGGCACGGTGCGGGTGAACGTGCTGGGCGAGGACGACGTCCAGCCGACGCCGGCCCAACTTGAGCAGATGAAGGCCCTGGTGCGCCAGGCGATGGAACAGGGCGCCATGGGCGTGGGCTCTGCGCTGATCTATGCGCCGTCGACCTACGCCAAGACCGACGAGCTGGCCGCCCTGGTGGGCGAGGCCGGCAAGTGCGGCGGCATCTATATCAGCCACATGCGCTCGGAGGGCGACCACCTGTTCGAGGCCACCGACGAACTGATCGACATCTCCCGCCGTGCGGGCACGCCGGCCGAGATCTTCCACATGAAGACCGCCGGCAAGGACAATTGGGGCAAGGAAGACGCCTTTATCGCCAAGATCGAGAAGGCGCGCGCAAGCGGCCAGCGGATCACCGCCGACATGTACACCTACGCCGCCTCCTCCACCGGCTTCGACGCAGCCATGCCGACGTGGGTGCAGGCGGGCGGGCTGGAGCAGTGGATCGCGCGGCTGAAGGACCCGGCCACCCGCGCCAAGGTGATCGCCGAGATGCGCGAAGAGCATCCCAAGGACTGGGAGAACTCCTTCCACCAGGCCGGCGGCGCCCCGGGCACCCTGCTGGTCGGCTTCAAGAACCCGAAGCTGAAGCCGCTCACCGGCAAGACGCTGGAGGAGGTGGCCAAGGAACGCGGCACGTCGCCGGAGGACACCATCATCGACCTGATCATCGAGGACGGCACCCGGGTGCAGGTGGTCTATTCCTCGATGACCGAGGCGAACGTGAGGAAGCAGATGACCCTGCCCTGGGTCAGCTTCGGCTCCGACGCCTCGGCGCAAGAGCCACAAGGCGTCTTCCTGCTGTCGTCGACGCACCCACGGGCCTACGGCAACTTCGTGCGCGTGCTGGGGAAGTACGCCCGCGACGAGCACGCGCTGAGCCTGCCCGAGGCGGTGCGGCGGCTGGCGGCCTTGCCGGCGCACAACCTCGGCCTGCACGATCGCGGCCTGCTGAAGGCCGGCTATTTCGCCGATGTGGTGGTGTTCGACCCCAAGACGGTCGCCGACCACGCGACCTATGTGAAGCCGCAGCAGTACGCCACCGGCGTCTCGGACGTGCTGGTCAACGGCGTGCGCGTGCTGAAGG
>JAFEDM010000257.1 GCA_018241625.1 Pseudomonadota bacterium
GAATTGGATGGCGGCGGGCATCGCCGATGTACCGAGCGCTACAAGACGGTGAATCCCAAGGCTTCCAGTCTGGGCTTCATAGCCTTCAAGTCGGCTGCGGGGACGCCGATCCAGAGGAGGTCGCGCGGGCGGGTGACAGCGACATCCCCGATGCGCCCGATCTCGCTGCCGGTGCCGGCGAGCAGGCCTTCCAGATGCGCCTTGGTGGTGATGTAGAGCACAGCATCGAGGGTTTCGCCCTTGGCGCCGTGGACCGTGTCGATACGAAGCGGCTTGGCGGGATCGGCCTTCACCGTGGACACCGGCGTCGAGGGCAAGGCCTTGGCGGTGAGCCGCATGGACAGATTGGACGCCGCCGCGAGTCCGGCTTCTGCCTCGATCGCCGTAAGAAGCGCCTGGGTCGAGATCCGCAAGGCGTCCAGCCAGTCCGTGTCGGCCTGCAGGTGGGTGCCGGGAAGCCCGTCGGTACGCGAGCGCACGAAGTTCCAGATCAAACGCCGGACCGGCCGCAACTCGGGATGGCGGTTCGGGTCGAGGAGGTTATGGGCGAAGCCCTCTGGTGGGCTCTCCAGCAGCGACTGGTCCAGCGCCTCGGCGACCAGGCGAAAGGCGCGGTGATACTCGCCGCGTCCGTCGCGAAGCGCCGCGGCCCGCGCCAGCATGCGCACCGCGCCGGCGCCGAGAGCGGCGCCCCCGCCGGTAATGGTCTCCACAAGCGAGGTGGCGCGGCACAAGACAGCGCTGCGGCCGACATCCAGTCCACACGCCTCGATGGCCTGACGGAAGGCCGCGATCAGCGCATCGTGGCCGGCGGCCGCGTAGGCGACGGCATAGGCGCCGGCGGGCGTCCCGCGCGCCGGACGATGGGTCTCGCCGGTCTCGCCGGCTAGGCGCTGGGCGATCTCGTTTATGGCCGGGATCGATCGATAGTTCCGGCTGAGCGGGTAGGGGGTTGTCGAGTGCCCGCGCAGATAGGCGCCGTCGGCGCCGGCGTATTCGTAGATACCCTGGTGCGGGTCGCCGATCAGGGTGACGGACGACCCTGCCTTCGCGAGCAGTCCCAGGATGGCCTGCTGCGCCGAGCCGATGTCTTGCGCTTCATCCACCAGGATCTCGGGATAGCGATGGGCGAAGGCCTTCAGCAGGTCCGCCTCGGCCATCAAAGCCTTGCAAGTCCAGAAGCGGCCGAGGTCGTGGGTGTAAGCCCCCACCTTGCCCAACCGCTCGATCAGCCCGAGCGCCTTGGCCTTGTCCAGCGCCACCTGCGTCCCGCGAATGTCGAGAAAGAACTCGAAGCGCCGGTCGACCACCTTGGTGTGGATTTGGCCGACGGAGACGGGCGGGGCGCCTTTTGACGGAGGCGGCAGGGTGAAGCCCTTCAGAAACGGCTCCGAGCCCGACACCAGGAACGCGGCCCGAGTGGCCTTCATCACTCGATAGGCGTGGGGTCGAAGGATGTTGGCCGTGATGAAGCCGTCGATCGTATCGATCTCGACCCCGCCGCCCGGCGGAATCGACCTGGCCTCGCAGAGCGCGGCGAAGTCACGCCGGAAGGTGTCGACGGCGATGTTGGAGAAAGACAGCAGCGCAACCCGCCCCCGCGCGCGGCCGAGGCGGCGGCGAACTTCGACGAGGCGATGGACCGCCGTCCGCGTCTTGCCGCTGCCGGCGCAGGCGAGCACGGCGAGCGGGCCCAGATCGGCCGCGATCACCGCCTCCTGCTCGCCGGAGAGGCTGGTCATGTCTCGGCCTGGCAGGCGTGGGCGATGGCGTCGCGGATGTATTGCGGGACCTTGCGCGTCGCCCCCGGCACCAGAAGGGCCTGGGCGAGCGCTTGGCCGAACTTGCCCTTCTGCACGTTGTTCTGCTCCCGCTCGAACATCCCGCTGAACAGGGCGCGTGCCCGCGCCGGCGCCCCGGTCAGCGCTTTGACCGTCGCATCCAAGTCCGCCCCGATCTGCGGGTGGATCTCCTTGAGCGCGGTCAGCATGGTGGCAACGTTCTCGGGCTCGAGGGCGAGGTCGTATTCCAGGGTCTTCTGGCCGTGGAATACCTTGACCAGGCTGTCCGCCAAGCCCCGCATTTTCTGGGTGTTGTCGGAGACCGTGACCGTGTCGCCGGCGGCGGGGTAGAGGGCTTTGCCCTTTTCATCCGTGGGATCGGCGTCGGTGATCACCGACACCGGGATCTTCAAGGCATTCTCCCCGAACAGGGGCAGGAAGCAGTCGAAGTTCAGGCCTTCGACGCTGATCAGGCTGACCCCGTAGTCCCGCAGTTTGAAGCCGGCAATCTCGGCCAGCACGCTGACCAGCATCAGTTCCGCCGCGCCCTCCACGAAGATGATCCGGCGGGCGAAGAAGATTTCGGCGCGGGTGACGTCGAGGTAGCGCTCTAGCTTCTCGCGCTTCCCTTTTGCGAACTTGATCGACCGAGGCTGGAACGCCTCGACGTGACCGCCCTGGTCCACCAGGCACACCAGGGTGTTCAGCTCGGCGATGCTGGCGAAATTCGGCGAGTGGCTGGTGACGAAAATCTGGACGGGCTTTTCGCCTTCGACCGTCTTCTGGATGTCGGCCAGGTAGCGGAGCAGCACCGCTTGGAGCTGCGGGTGCAGGTGGGCTTCCGGCTCCTCGATGATTAGGCCGCGGTAGGCCGCGTCGGTGTTCTTGGCCATCTCGCTGAGCACGACGGCCATGTAGATGAGGTTGTTGAACCCGAGGCCATTCTGATCGATCTCGAACTGATCGACCGAGATGGACAGCCGTGCGGCCAGCCGCTGGAAGTCGCTGGCGCTGAGGCCGATCTCCAGGGCCTGGGCCAACTGGTCGCCGAGCATCGACTCGTGGCGCCCCGTGATGGCGGCCTGCGTGCTCTTGATTGGCTCGTGGGCCTTCAGGGTCTTGTCCAGCTCCAGCAGCGCCGCGTTCACCGCCTCCTTGCCGACGTCGTCGGTCAGGATCTGCAGCAGGCGCGCGAGCTGACTGCCCCGGCTCGGCCGCAGCCCCTGGGAGGCGTCTCGCAGCGCCGGCAGATAGACGCCGCGCAGCTGGTCGCCCATCTCTGTGGTCAGGCCGTTCTCACGGTGCTCGCCGCACCAGCGCTTGGCCTGCAGCCGCCCGCCTTTGTCCGGCTCAGCGTAGGCGACGGAGAAGTAGGCAAGCATCTTTCCGTCGTCGTCCGGACGGATGGCAGCCATGAACTCGGCCTCGTCATCCAGGCTCAGGTCCGCGAAGGTGAACTCGAACAGGATCGAGCCGGACGGCTCGCCGCCCTTTGGGTGGTGGATGTCATCGACATTGAGCCGGGGATAGGGTTCGTCGATGCCGCCGAGCAGCGCGCGCAGAGCGTCTACCACGGCGGTCTTCCCGGCGTTGTTAGGCCCGACGAGGATGTTCAGGCCCTTCTGGAACTCAAGGGTCACGTCCTTGAGCTTCCGGAAGTTCACAATCCTCAACTTGGACAGGTACACCCGATCCTCCCGTCGGCAGATCCACGCGCGGGTGGGCCCGGAGAATCATCGCCGCTTCGCAGTATAGTTGCAGTTTTAAGGTGACGGTTACCTCACAGCGGCAACTGCAGGCTGCGAGGCTAAGGGCCTTGACAAACCTCCACTAACTGGGAGATATAGAAACTATCAGATTGTGGGAGTTTCATGGGCCGGCCGACAAAGACCTCTGACCTGCTGTTCACCTCCCGGGAGCTGGCGGTCGCTGCGGAGCTTAGCGCTCGCAACATGAGCCTGCTCCACGACGAGGGTCTCGCGCCCGCCGTGGCCGAAGCCGGTCCGGGCAGGGGAGGGCACCGACTCTATTCCAGCGTCGCCGTGGCGCATGCCGCCCTGATCGGAGCGCTCCACCTCGCCGGCTTCGAGCTGCTGGTCTCCGCCCGCCTGGCCGAGGTCGTCGCCGACGATTTCGCCAGCATGTACGGCAAGCTCCACGCCAACCTCGCCGTCTTCTTGCAGGCCCCATACAATCCGACGCCCGGGCACCGACCCTGGCGAGGGGATGACACCGTCCCTCAGCTCGACGACGACTTCTGGGTCTACAACCGGCTGATCGACAGCCCGGTCGATCTGCGGCCGGGGGTGGCCATCTCGGGCGACATGATCATCGACATCGCCGACCACGAATACGTGCTGACCGAGACGTATGGGTCGAAGGGCGTCCGGATCTTTTCGCCCGTGATGAAGGAGGGCCTGCCCGCCAGCCCGGACTACCGCATCGTCGGCCGAGGGTCGGCGGCGCGGATCGTGCCGATCACCGATGAAGTCGACACCATGGATTTCACCGAGGATCCGTCGTCGGCCGCCCGCTACAAGGCGCTGCAGGAGGCCTATCTGGCGGCGCGCGAAAACGCGGTGACCCGGGTGAGGATCAACGTGTCGCTGGCGATCCGGAACGCCTTCGGCCGGCTTCGCCATGACCGTTCGCGGATCGCAGCCTAGTACCAGGTGAAGGGAGAATGATCCCGAATACAGGCCCGCCCGAAGGACACCCGATCACCGAGGCCATGGCGCGCAAGCTCATCGGTGTAATAGGGGCGCCGACACGCCAGTTCATCGCAAGCTGCTGCGTTCCGATCTTCTGGTGGCGCGGCGCTGACGCCGCCCGCACCATCCTCGCCAACGGGACCGTGACGATGGTGCGCACACCCAAGGGCGTGCTGGGCCTCACCGCCGATCACGTCGTTGAGGAATGTCTCAACGCCTTCGATGGGGGTGGGGTCTGTGTGCAAGTCGCCGACGCCTCTGCTCATGACCTTCGGCAGCGCCTGATCGCGCGGTCCACAGAACTCGATCTTGCGACCTTCGACATGACCGGCCTGGTGGAACGCTTAGGTTGGGCCGACAAGTCGCCCCTGACGTCGTGGCCGCCGGTTCCACCTGAAGAAGGGCGCGGCATTCTGATCGGAGGCTTCCCCGGCCTTGAGCGATTGGCGCTCGGCCCGCGCGACGTCAGCTTCGGACTCTTCACGGCTCTGGCGGTCGCCCGCACGGTGACCGACGACCAGATCAGCTGTCTTTTCGAGCGCGACTACATGGTCGAGACCTGCGATATCCCAACCATGCCCGAGAACACCGACCTGGGTGGAATCAGCGGCGGACCTTTGA
>JAFEDM010000258.1 GCA_018241625.1 Pseudomonadota bacterium
AGGCGGCCGGCGCGCGGCCCACCGCGCCTTCGCAGAGGATCACATCGTAGCTTCCGCCGATCGGCTGCTTCAGGTCGCCTTCGTCCAGCCGCTCGACCGACAGGCCCAGCCTCTCCAGCACAGCAGCGGCGTAGGGGGCGGCGATGGCCAGGGCGCGTTCGCCCGGCATCGGGCGTACCGCCTGCACCAGCTTGGCCACGTCGCGCGGCTTCAAGAGGCTGCGGCCCGGGGCGTATTCCACCTCGATGTCGGCATAGGCGAGGTAGGCGCGGTCGGCCGGCACGAAGGTCTCGCGGGCCAAGGCGCGCATGGCGTCGTGTATCCGCACGTCGGTGACGTCGGAGGGGCGCACCTGGCTTTCCACCATGTTCAGCCGGGCGGCGGCGAGATCGGCCATCGGAAGGGGTCCCTGGACGCCAGTGGGAGTCAGGGGCGGCTTATAGGTCCCGCCCGCCGTGCAAGGCAATCGGCGTACGCGCCGCAGGCGCCGGCCGCTCAGCCGTTGCCCTCTGTTGCGCCTTCTGTTAGCGATCCGCCCCTCCTGACGGACCCGAAACGGTCCGCGGCGGCCTGATGGCGGAGTGGTGACGCAACGGACTGCAAATCCGTGAACTCGGGTTCGATTCCCGATCAGGCCTCCAAATCCTTCCTGTGAAGACCTCGACCGCCCTGCCCTGACGCCACCGGGGCGCGCAGGCGGAGCTTTTGCACGAGCTAGGTGTTTGCCCTGATTGATCGCGCGGCCAAGGCGCGCAGAATGGCGGGCGCAAGGTCGGCTGATTGCAAGCCCATGAATAGATTGCGGTCCGCGGGTCCCGCGGCCTCATCGCCAGCAGCCCTGCCGAACGGCGGCGCAGGCGCGTTACGCGGCTTCTTCATCGGCCAGGCCGTGGCCGTGCTCGCCGCCGTGGCCGCGCTGGCCCTGCACCTGCTGTTGGGATCCCTCTTCGCCCACTCGGTCTATCTGTTCTGCCTGCCGGCGGTGCTGGTCTGCGCGGCGGTCGGCGGCTTCCCCGCGGCGATGAGCGCGACGGTGATCCTCACCGTCGGGGCCTATCTGGCCGACAGCGCCGCCAGCCTGCCGCCCACCGAACAGTTCGGCCGCGCCGCGGTGTTCCTGCTCCTGGGCGCGATCATCGCTCTGGGCGGCGGCCAGCTTCGGCGCGTGCTGGGCGCCCAAGTCCGGCGGCTGAGCGATCTCGACGAGCGCGCCGCCATCCTGCGCGCCAGCCTGGACTCCGCCACGGACGCCACCGTGGTCATCGACGAGGAAGGCCTGGTGATCGGCTTCAGCCGCGCCGCCGAGGCCCTGTTCGGCTGGCCGGCGGAGGAGATCCTGGGCCGCAACGCCAACGTCCTGATGAACGAGACGGAAGCCAAGGCGCACGACGGCCACATCCGTCGCTTCGTGGAGACCGGCGAGCGGCGGGTGATGGGCTCGTCGCGCATGGTCACCGGCCGCCGCCGCGACGGGAGCTTCTTTCCGATGGAGTTGCGGCTGGGCGAGGCCCGGGTCGGCCGGCGGCGCTACATCACCGGCGTCGCGCGCGACCTGTCCACGACCCGCGAGGCCGAGCGCCGCTCCGACGAGCTGCAGGCCCATCTGACCCAGGTCTGGAGCCTGAATTCCATGGGCGAGATGGCCTCGGTGCTGGCGCACGAACTCAACCAGCCATTGTCCGCGGTCGCCAACTACCTGCGCGCGGCGCGCACCCTGATCGCTCATCACGAGGTCGGCG
>JAFEDM010000259.1 GCA_018241625.1 Pseudomonadota bacterium
CCCCGGATGCTGAATATTCCGCCCAAGGACGGCCCCACCCGCCGGCCGGCCGCCGCCCTTGGCCGCAAATCCGGACCCTCCGCCTTGCGTGTGCTGATCATCGAGGACGACACCGAGGCCGCCCGTCACATGGCCGACGACCTGCGCGCCGCGGGCGTCGAGGCCTTGACGATCCACGACGGCGCCCAGGCCCTGGAGCCTGGCTTGGGCGATGGCGACTTTGACGTGCTGATCGTCGATAGCATGCTGCCTGGCCGTGACGGGCTGTCGCTGCTGCAGGATCTTCGCGCGCGAAGGGTGGAGACGCCGGCCCTGTTCCTTACCGCCATGGGCGCGGTGGCCGACCGGGTGGCCGGGTTGCAGGGCGGC
Source organism: Pseudomonadota bacterium (assembly GCA_018241625.1). Taxonomy (GTDB): domain Bacteria; phylum Pseudomonadota; class Alphaproteobacteria; order Caulobacterales; family Caulobacteraceae; genus Phenylobacterium. The sequence goes on from JAFEDM010000259.1 coordinate 370, forward strand.
GGCGACGACTATGTGGTCAAGCCGATCGACGCCGCGGAGCTGGCGGCGCGGGTCCAGGCCCTGGCGCGGCGGCGCACGCGGCAGGCCAGGTCGGACCAGGCGGCGCCGGAGGAGACCACCGCCCTGAGCTGCGCCGACCTGGAGCTGGACCGCCTGCAGCGCAAGGTCCGCCGCGCCGGCCAGCCGATCCCCCTGCTGCCGCTGGAATACCGGCTGCTGGAGGTGCTGATGCTGAGCCGCGGCCAGCCGGTGACCCGCAAGATGCTGCTGGAGGAGGTCTGGGGCTTCCGCTTCGACCCACGCACCAACATCGTCGAGACGCACATCAGCCGCCTGCGCGCCAAGCTGTGCGAAGGCGGGGCGGCGCCCCTGATCCACACCATCCGCGGCGCGGGCTATGTCCTCCAGGAGGTCTAGCCCCGCCCGCGCGCGCCGGACGGCCGGCGGCCTGCGCCGTTTCTGGCGGCGGACCGGCACGCGGGTGCTGACCCTGCAGGCGGTGGCCCTAGTGCTGGCCTTCGCCGTGGCCGGGGCGTTGGCCAGCGTCTCGATCCGCTCGGTGAGCGAGGAGGCCTACCGCGCCGACGTGGCGGGCGAGATCGCCTCGCTGAACGACGAGTGGCGGCACAAGGGCGTGGCCCACCTGCCCTTCACCATCGCCAAGCGCGCGCGGCTCTGGCACGGCTTCGAGTACGGCCTGAGCGGGCCGGGCGGCGCCTATCTGGCCGGCGACCCGGTCCTGGCGCGCCAGCAACAGGCGGGCTGGAGCCGGCTGGCGGCGGCCAAGGGGCTGGTGCTGGCCGACACCCAGGCCCTGCCGGGCGGCGGCTGGATGACGGTCGGGCGCGACCTGGCGGCCGAGCAGCGGCAGATGCGCAGCCTGGCGACCCTGCTGGCGCTGAGCGCCGCGGCGGGTGTCGCCATCTGCCTGGCCATCGCCTACCTGACCACCCGCTGGACCTGGCGGCGGCTGGACGAGCTGTCGGCCACGGCGGCCCTGGTGGCGGCCGGGCGGCTGGACGTGCGCGCGCCGGTGGCCCGCGCCGCCGCGCCGGACGAGATCGACGACCTGTCGCTGGCCCTCAACCTGATGCTGGACCGGATCAGCCGGCTGGTGGACCAGCTGCGCCGGGTGACGACTGACGTGGCCCACGACATGCGCCGCCCGCTGACCCGCCTGCGCCAGAAGCTGGAACGGCTGGGCCGCACGGTCGAGGCGACGCCGGCGGTGGCGGAGGAGGTGCGGCGGCTGGACGCCGAGTTCGTGGAGCTGCTGCACACCTTCGACGCCCTCCTGCAGCTGGCCGAAATCGAGGGGGCGGCCGCGCCGGAGGACCTGATCGACCTGACCGAGGTGGCGGAGCGGGTGGCCGAGGCCCTGCGCCCCGACATCGAGGATTCCGGCCGGGTGCTGGAGGCGCGGATCGAGACGGCCCAGGTGCGCGGCGACACGGGCCTGGTGGCGCAGGCCGTGGCCAACTTGCTGGAGAACGCGCTGCGCCACACCCCGGCCGGCACGCGGATCGAGCTGCAGGTGGCGCAGAACGACGGGGCGCCGCGCCTCAGCGTGCGCGACAACGGGCCGGGCATCGCCGCCGACCAGCGCGACCTGGCGCTGGCCCCGCTGGGCCGGCTGGAGGCGGCGCGCAGCACCCCGGGCTCGGGCCTCGGCCTGGCCATCGCCTCGTCGGTCGCGACCTGGCACGGCGCGCGGCTGGAGCTGGCCGACGCGCGGCCGGGCCTCGAGGTCTCGATCGCCTTTCCAGCGGCGCGCGGCTAGGCCGCTTCGGCGGCTTCCGAGGGCGTGAGCTCGGTGTCGACGCTGGCCTGCATGAAGGGCGGATAGCGCGGGCCGGACACAGTGCGTTCGTTCACCAGGGCGTCGACGCGTTCGACTAGGCCGGCGGGCAGGACGATGTCGGCGGCCGCGGCGTTCTCGACCATGTGCGCCGGGCTGGTGGTGCCGGGGATCGAGACGATGGTCGGATCCTTGGCCATCAGCCAGGCCAGGCACAGCTGGGCCGGCGTGGCGCCGATCTCGCCGGCGAGCGCCGTGAAGGCGGCGAGCAGCTTCAGGTTGGCGGCGAGCGCCTCGCCCTGGAAGCGCGGCATGGCGATGCGCATGTCGCCTTCCTGGAACCTCGCCGGATCGCTGGCGCCGCCGGCCAGGAAGCCACGGCCGACCGGCGAGAAGGCGACCAGGGTCGCGCCGGTCTCGCGGCAGGCGTCCATCAGGCCGAGCTCCGGATTGCGGGTCCAGGGCGAGTACTCGTTCTGGACCGCGGCGATCGGGTGGACGGCGTGGGCCTTCCTCAGGGTCGCGGCCGAGACCTCCGACAGGCCGATGGCCTTGATCTTCCCCTCGGCCACCAGGTCGGCCAGCGCGCCGACGCTATCCTCGATCGGCACGCGCTTGTCCCAGCGGTGCAGG
>JAFEDM010000025.1 GCA_018241625.1 Pseudomonadota bacterium
AAGGCGCTGTTGAGCAAGGCCGTGGGCGGCCCCGAAACCCTGGTCCTGGAGGATGTCCCCTCGCCCGAGCCAAAGCCCGGCCACGCGGTGATCGCGGTCAAGGCCGTCGGCGTGAACTTCCCCGACGTGCTGATCATCGAGGACAAGTACCAGTTCAAGCCTGATCGGCCGTTCGCCCCGGGCGGCGAGCTGTCGGGCGTGGTGAAGGCCGTCGGCGAGGGCGTGACCAATGTGAAGCCCGGCGACCGCATCCTGGCCAACACCGGCTGGGGGGCCATGGCGCAGGAGGTGCTGCTGCCGGCCAACCGCCTGTGGAAGATCCCGGACTCCATGCCGCACGACGACGCGGCGGCCTTCATCCTGACCTATGGCACCACCTGGCACGCCCTGGTGGACCGCGGCCATGTGAAACCCGGCGACACCCTGCTGGTGCTGGGCGCGGCCGGCGGCGTTGGCCTGTCGGCCGTGGAGCTGGGCAAGGCGATGGGCGCCAAGGTGATCGCCGCCTGCTCGACCCAGGAGAAGGTCGACCTGGCCATCAAGCATGGCGCCGATAGCGGCGTGGTCTACGGCCGCGGCCCCTTCGACAAGGAAGGCCAGAAGGCGCTGGGCCAACTGTTCAAGGACGCCGCCGGGCCGAACGGCTTCGACGTGATCTACGACGCGGTCGGCGGCGACTATGCCGAACCCGCCCTGCGCTCCATCGCCTGGGAAGGCCGTTACCTGGTGATCGGCTTCGCGGCCGGCGACATCCCGCGCATTCCTCTGAACCTCGCCCTGCTGAAGGGGTGCGATATCGTGGGCGTGTTCTGGGGCGCCTGGACCGCCAAGAACCCGGCCGCCTTCGCCAAGTCCATCGAGGACCTGCTGAAGCTCTACGACGAGGGCAAGATCAAGCCGCACGTCTCCGAGCGCTTCCCGCTGGAAAAAGGCGCCGACGCCATCGCCCACCTCGGCAGCCGCCAGGCCATGGGCAAGGTGGTCATAACCGTCGACTAGGCGGCTCCGGCCAGGGGCGGGCCCCGCGCGCCCGCGTCCGGGTGCGAGGTTTTTGGGTGCCCCGGATGCGGCAAAATCCGGCAATCCCATGCCCTGTCACGGGGTTGTTTCGAGAGATTCATTCCCGTGTGTTCGCGGGGTCACCGACTTGTTGCGGCGCAGCACGATGTTCCGCGCGCCATCCCGGCAACAAGGACTGACATCGTGAAACCGATCCTCCCCACGGCGATCACGGCCCTGATCCTCTGCGGCGCGGCCCCTGCGTTCGCCGCAGACCCGCAAGCTGCCGTCACCGTCCGGTACGGCGATCTCAACACTACGGCCCCGGCCGGCGCGGCGGCCCTGCTGCAGCGTATCGACCAGGCGACCCTCGTGCTTTGCGGCGGCCGCCCGGACGTCAGGGCCATCGCCGAATTCCAGCGCTTCCAGGCCTGCCGGGCTGCGGCCCGCGGGCGCGCGGTCGGCGAACTCGGCCAACCGATGCTCGCGGCGCTCGCCAATCACACGGCGGGTCGCTGAGGGCCCGGTTGACCTTTACGTAAGGTGATACTTTTTCGGCGACCCGCTTGGCGCTAAAGCCCTCAGCCAAGCAAGCACCAAGCGGGAGCGCACGCCCATGAAACTCGATTCCTCCGTCGCCGCCGTCGTCACCGGCGGGGCCTCCGGCCTCGGCGAGGCCACCGTCCGTGCGCTCGCCGCCCAGGGCGTCAAGGTCGCGATCTTCGACATGAACGAAGAAAAGGGCGAGGCCGTCGCCAAGGACGTCGGCGGCGTCTTCTGCAAGTGCAACGTGACCTCGGAAGAGGATGTGGACGCCGCCTTCGCCAAGGCCCGCGCCGCCCACGGCCAGGAGCGGATCCTGGTCAACTGCGCCGGCACCGGCAACGCCATCAAGACCGCCAGCCGCGACAAGCAGACGGGCGAGACCAAGCACTTCCCGCTCGACGCCTTCAACGCGATCATCCAGATCAACCTCGTGGGGACCTTCCGCTGCATCGCCAAGTCGGCGAAGGGCATGCTGGACCTCGAGCCGATCGACGGCGAGCGCGGCGCCATCGTCAACACCGCCTCCGTGGCGGCCGAGGACGGTCAGATGGGCCAGGCGGCCTATTCGGCGTCCAAGGGCGGCGTGGTCGGCATGACCCTGCCCATCGCCCGCGACCTGGCCGGCGACGGCATCCGGGTGAACACCATCCTGCCGGGCATCTTCAACACGCCGCTGATGCAGTTCGCCCCGCCGCAGGTGAAGGACGCGCTGGCCGCATCGGTGCCGTTCCCCAAGCGCCTCGGCAACGCGCCGGAGTACGCCCAGCTGGCCCTGACCATGATCACCAACGGCTACTTCAACGGCGAGGACGTGCGCCTGGACGGCGCGATCCGGATGGCCCCACGCTAGCGCAGGGTCCGCTCGAAGAACCGCAGCACGGCCGCGTTGAAGGCGTTGTGGAACGCCGCGCGGTCGATGTTGTCCACGCAGATCGAGGGCGCGACCTTGGCCAAGGCCTCGCTGCAGGGCGCCATGAAGTCGAAATGCTCGGCGGCGGGAACCACGTGGTACTCCGCCTTGGGCAGCAACCCGCGCACGGCCTCGGCGTAGTAGGGCTGGGGCAGGACCGTATCCCACTCCGCGCGCCAGAGCTGCACGGGAACGGTCACCCGGGAGAGGCCTGACGGCGCGAAGGCGAAGCCCAGGGCCGGCGCGGCCACCACCGCGGCCCTGATGCGCGCGTCGTGCTCCACCACCGCGGGAACCGGCGCCTGAACGCCTAGCTGGCGCTGCAGGGCGCAGTCGAAGAAGTGCGGGTGTTCGGCGCAATGCCGCGGCAGGCGCGCCAGGTCAGGCTCGCCGCCGATCGCGCCCAGTACCGTGAAGCCGCCAGACGAAAAGCCGAACGCCCCGATCCTCGCGGCGTCCACCGTGTCGTGGCCGCGCCAATCGCGCGTCATATAGTCGATAACCCGCGCCAATTGGCCGGGGCGTTCGGTGATGCGCATCGAGCGGCTGCGGTCGCCCTGGGTGTCGCCCGTATGGGTGGGCGCGGCCACGATGAAGCCCGCCGCGGCGAGCGCCCGGGCGGTGTCGTAGTGGTCGGCGTTCGATCCGCCCGTGCCGTGCGAGATCACGACCAGGGGATGGCCATGGCCGGCCACGGGGGCGCCCGGAGCGACGGACTGAACGTACAGCGCCAGCGGCGTGGCGCGCTCTGGCGCGTCGGTGGGATACCAGATCGTCAGGGCCAGTGGCTTGTCGCCGGGGACGGGCGCGCTGGCGGTCTCGAACCCCACGTTCGCCGCGCGGGCCGGGCCGGCCAAAGCCAGGATCGCTGCAAGGATCGCCAGGGTCTTCATCCGCCGCCTCCGATATAAGCGCCGCTTACATTGTGCGCGGATGTTAGCCGTGTCAACATCGGGCATGAGTCGGCGGCCTTACCATCATGGCGACCTGCGCGAGGCCCTGGTCGCGGCCGCCCAGGCGGCGGTGGAGACGAGCGGGCCGGAGGCGCTGTCGCTGCGCGACCTGGCCCAGTCGCTGGGCGTGTCGACGGCGGCGCCCTATCGGCATTTCCCCGACCGCAGGGCCCTGCTGGACGAGGTGGCGGCCCGGGGCTTCGCCGACCTCGACGCCGCCTACCGCGCGGCGCGCGCCGGTGCGCCCAATCCACGGGCCGCCATGCGCGAGACCGCCCGCGCCTACCTGAACTTGGCCTTCAGCCGCCCGGGCCTGTTTCGGCTGATGTTCGCCAGCGACGCGCTTGGCGTTGACGCCTCGCCCGCCCTGCTCGCCGCCGCTGGCCAGGCGTGGGAAAGCCTCTACGCCGCGGCGCGCGCCGCCGAACCCGATGCGGACCTAGCCGCCGTCAAGCGGCGCGCCATCACCGGCTGGTCCACCCTGCACGGCTTCATCACCCTGGTGCAGGGCGGGCGGTTGAAGGGCTTCATGACCGAACCGCTGAGCGAGGCCGAGCTGCTCGAGGCGGTGCTGGATAAATCGCTCGGCGAAGGTTGAAGCGGGCCGCGATCCGGCGAAATTGGGCAAACCGCCTCCCCATCACGGTCGAAGCGGGGTACGGATCGCCCGAAAGGCCGAAAAGCCAAAGCTCGATGCCCACCTCGAAAGCCCAGACCGGCGAGACCTCCGTCGCCAGCCACGCCCTGGTCATCCTGGCGGTTATCGCCAGCGGGGCGACGCTCTACTGGCTGGCCCCGATCCTGACGCCCCTGGCGCTGGCCGCCTTCCTGGCGGTGATGGTCGACGGTTTCGCCCGGGTGCTGGACCAGCGGCTGAAGGCGCTTCCCCGACGCGCCGCCCTGCCGCTGGCGCTGGTCATCTCGATCCTGCTGTTCGGCGGCACCGCCTTTTTCGTGGCGATCAACGCCACCGCCTTCGTCACCCAGCTTTTGACCTACGCGCCCAAGCTGGACGCCATCGTGGCCCAGCTCGCCGGCCTGGCGCGGATCAAGAACCCGCCCACGGTCCTCGAGCTCATCAAGGGCCTGGACCCCACCAAATACCTGGGCCTGGCCGCCCGCGCGGTGCAGGACTTCGCCTCCACCTCGCTGTTCGTCCTGGTCTACCTGGGCCTGATCCTGGCGTCGCGCCGAGGCTGGGACCGCAAGGCCGTGGGCCTCTTCCAGCACCGCGAGGAGCGCCAGGAGGCGGTGGTCACCTTCCTGCGCATCCGCGACGGGGTGGAGCGCTACCTGTTCGTCCAGACCATCACCGGCCTGATGGTGGCGGGCCTCAGCTGGGTGGCCATGGCGGCGGTGGGCCTGAACGACAGCCTGCTTTGGGCCCTGCTGATCTTCCTGGCGGTCTACATCCCGGTGGCCGGCGGGGTGTTCGCCGGAGTCGCCCCGCCGCTGTTCGCCCTGGTGCAGTTCGACGGCTACGGCCGCGCCATCGTGCTCTTCGCCGCCCTGCAGGCGATCGGGGTGATCATCGGCAACGTCGTTTACCCGCGCATGCAGGGCCGCAGCCTGAACATCGACCCGGTGGTGGTGCTGGTTTCGCTCGCCTTCTGGAGCGCGATCTGGGGCGTCACCGGCGCCTTTCTTTCGACGCCGCTCACCGTCATGGCCATGGTCATCCTGGCGCAATTCGACGGCAGCCGCTGGATCGCCGTGATCCTGTCGGCGGACGGCGATCCGCAACAACTGAAGAACAAGATGCCTGACGAGCCGCCCGACGTGCCGGATCCGCCGCCCGCCAAGGGCCCTGACGCCGCGCCCCGCCGCAAGGCCGCCAAACGCGCCTGAACGAACGCCGAAGTTAAAGGGTCTTCAACTTGCGAAATCGGTTCCTATCTATGGTGGGCCCCGGGGCGAAGCGCTCCGGTGACTGGTCCCGCAACCCCCCAAGCCTGCGGACCCAGCGAGCAGCGAGCGTTCCGCCGCCCCCCCACGGCGGAACCACACGGCGCCGGACACTCTCCTCCGGCGCCGTCCTCGTATCGGCCCCTGATTTCGCCGCCTCCCAGGCCTCCGGCCTTCGGTTCGTCACCCTTCATCTTGCCGGGGAGGCCGCGCGATGAACGCCGTCACCGTGAACGGGACCCTGACCAAGTCCATCCTGGCCGCGCTGAAGGGCGATCCGGCGCTGAAGGCGGCCAAGGCCTTCGCCGTCCAGGCCGCCACCGACGCCGCGCCGGAAGAGCTGCCGGAGCTTTCGACCGCCCAACTGGCCGCCAACC
>JAFEDM010000260.1 GCA_018241625.1 Pseudomonadota bacterium
CGATCGGCCTGCAGGAGGTTATGATCGGCTATTCGGACTCCAACAAGGACGGCAGCTACCTGACCTCGACCTGGGAACTCTACCAGACCTCCCGCGCCCTGGGCCGGGTGGCGCGGGACGAGGGTCTGCGGCTGCAGCTGTTCCACGGTCGGGGCGGCGCCGTGGGGCGCGGCGGCGGCTCCAGCTTCGACGCCATCCTGGCCCAGCCGGGCGGCACGGTGAACGGGCGCATCCGCATCACCGAGCAGGGCGAGGTGGTGGCCAACAAATACGCCGACCCGGAACTGGCGGCGCAGAGCCTGGAGACCCTCACCGCCGCGACGGTCCTGGCCTCGTTCCGCAACGAGGCGTCGCGCGAAGCTGCCGCGCCGCACGCCAAGGCCATGGAGGCGCTCTCCCAGGCCTCCTTCGCCGCCTATCGGGCGCTGGTGCACGATACGCCCGGGTTCGTGGACTACTTCTACGCCTCTACCCCGATCACCGAGATCGCCGACCTGAACATCGGCAGCCGCCCGACCTCGCGTCAGGCCAGCCGCTCCATCGCCGGCCTGCGGGCCATCCCGTGGGTGTTCTCCTGGTCGCAGAGCCGCGCCATGCTGCCGGGCTGGTACGGCTTCGGCTCGGCGGTCGAGACCGCGGGCATCGGGCTCGACGCCTTGGCCGAGCTGCATGAGGCCTGGCCGTTCTTCTCCTCGGCGATCGCCAACATGGAGATGGTGCTGGCCAAGTCCGATATGGCCATCGCCGGGCGCTACGCCGCCCTCGTCGAGGACCGCGCCCTGGCGGACAAGATCTTCGGCCAGATCCGGGCGGAGTGGGAGCGGACCTGCGAGGCCGTGCTGAAGATCACTCGCCAGTCGGCCCTGCTGGACAACAACCCGGACCTGGCCGCCGCCATCCGGACGCGTTTGCCCTACATCGATCCCTTGAATCACCTGCAGATCGAACTGATCCGCCGCCGGCGCCGCGGCGACCAGGACGAGGCGGTCAAGGAGGGTATCCACCTGACCATAAACGGGGTGGCGGCAGGCCTGAGGAACACAGGTTAGGCGAGGGGCCCGGCCGAAGCTGGGCGACGGGAAGGGGAGCGCATGGCGACGCGTCGGGATTATCTCAGCCTTTCGGCGGCCGCTGCGGCGGCCTTCGCCGCGCCGCGCGTGCGGGCGCAGGGCAAGGCCCCGAAGAAGCTGCGCATCCTGATCCTCGGCGGCACCGGCTTCATCGGGCCGCACGAGGTCCGCTACGCGCTGAGCCGCGGCCACCAGGTGACCATCTTCAATCGCGGCAAGCAGAAGGAGGACTGGCCCGGTCCGGTCGAAGAACTGCTGGGCGACCGCAACACCGGCGACCTGAAGGCGCTGGAGGGCCGCGACTGGGATGTCTGCATCGACAATCCGACGACCCTGCCGTTCTGGGTGCGCGACGCGGCCAAGATGCTGAAGGGCAAGGTCAAACAGTACATCTTCGTCTCGACCATCTCGGTCTATGATGCCAACGCCACGCCGGGCGCCGACGAGGCCGCGCCGCTGGCGGCCTACAAGGGGCCGGACCCGATGGCCGAGACCCAGGCCACGGTGGCCAAGGACCTCGCGCTCTACGGCCAGCTCAAGGCGATCAGCGAGGCCGAGGGGCGCAAGGCGTTCGGCGAGGGTGCGACGACCGTCGTGCGGCCGGGCCTGATCGTCGGGCCGGGCGATGAGACCGACCGCTTCAGCTACTGGCCGGTGCGGCTCGCCAACCTGGGCGACCGCTGGGGACCGGTGGTGCTGGCGCCCGGCGACGGGACCGATCCGGTGCAGTTCATCGACGCCCGCGACCTGGCCGAATGGATCATCCGCCTGGCTGAAACCCGGACGACCGGGACCTTCAACGCCACGGGACCGTCGACGCCGATGCTGATGAAGGACTTCCTGGCCGGCGTCGCCAGCGGCGTCCGCGCGAACCCCAAACTCCAATGGATCCCGACCCAGTTCCTGCGGGACCACAAGGTGCGCGCATGGAGCGACCAGCCGGTTTGGATTCCGGGGCAGGGCGAGACGGCGGGCTTCCACCGCCGCAGTATCGCGCGAGCTCTGAAGGCCGGCCTGACCTTCCGGCCGCTGCCGCTCACGGCCGGTGACACCCTGTCCTGGTTCAAGACCTTGCCGGCCGAGCGTCAGGTGAAGCTGCGGTCCGGCCTCACGCCCGAACGCGAGGCGGCGCTGTTGGCCGAGTTCATGGGAAGCAACGGGAAGGGTTGATGGCGAACCTCTACGACATCCTGGCCGAGGGCTTTCCAGCCGACCGGACCAAGCCGGCCTTCATCCTCAGTGACGGGACGCAGGTCAGCTACGCCGAACTCGAGGCCGGCGCGGCGCAGATCGCGGGCCACCTGGTCGCGTCCGGCGTCGCGCCCGGCGACCGGGTCGGCCTGCAGACCGAGAAGTCGGTCGAGGCGGTGATGATCTACCTGGGCGTGCTCAAGGCCGGGGCGGTCTTCCTGCCGCTGAACTCGGCCTACACCAAGGCCGAGGTGGACTACTTCATCCACGACGCCGCGCCGCGCGTCTTCGTCACCGACGCCCAGGCCTTCCGCGACGAGGCCAACGACGCCGATCCGCTGACGGAAGCGGTCGCTCGCAAGGAGACCGATCTCGCCTCGCTGATCTACACCTCGGGCACCACGGGCCGCTCCAAGGGCGCGATGCTGAGCCACGGCAACCTGGCGGAGAACGCCCGCGCCCTGCACCGGGCCTGGGGCTTCACGCCGGACGACGTGCTGCTGCACGCCCTCCCGATCTTCCATGTCCACGGCCTGTTCGTGGCCATGCATTGTGCCTTCCTGTCGGGCGCGCCGATGGTCTGGCTGCCGAAGTTCGACGACGCCCAGGTGCTGGCGGGCCTGGCGAAGTCGACGGTGATGATGGGGGTGCCGACCTTCTACACGCGCCTGCTGGCCAACCCGCAGTTCACGCGGCGGGCGGCGGCGCACATGCGCCTGTTCATCTGCGGCTCCGCGCCCTTGCTGGAATCGACCTTCGCCGAGTTCGAGGACCGCACCGGCATGCGCATCCTGGAACGCTACGGGATGAGCGAGGCGGTGATCATCACCTCCAATCCGCTGCACGGCGATCGCATCCCTGGCAGCGTCGGCTATCCGCTGCCCGGCGTGGACCTGCGCATCGGCGGCGGTCAGGAAACGGGTGTCATCGAGATCAGGGGGCCCAGCGTCTTCTCGGGCTATTGGGAGATGCCGGAAAAAACCGCGGAGGAGTTCACCGCCGACGGCTACTTCAAGACCGGCGATGTGGGCCGCCAGGACCCCGACGGCCGGGTCTGGATCAGCGGGCGGGCCAAGGACCTGATCATCTCGGGCGGCTACAACGTCTATCCCAAGGAGATCGAGCTGATCCTCGACGAGCTGCCGGGCGTGACCGAAAGCGCCGTCGTCGGCGTGCCGCACCCGGACTTCGGCGAGGGCGTGGTGGCGGTGGTCATCGGGGTCGGCGACGAGGCGGCGATGATCGCGACCTGCCGCGCGCAGCTCGCGCCCTACAAGACGCCCAAGCGGGTGGTCTTTGTGGACGAGCTGCCCCGCAACACCATGGGCAAGGTGCAGAAGAACCTGCTACGCGACCGCTATTCGAACCTGTTCAGTACCTAGGGAGAAGCGCGCTTGGACCTGCAGCTCAAGGGCAAGACCGCGATCGTCACCGGCGGCACCCGCGGCATCGGCCGGGCCATCGCCGAGACCTTCGCCGACGAGGGCGCCAATGTCGCCATATGCGCCCGCAAGCCCGACGAGATCGAAGCGGCGGTGAGGGCGCTCGAAGCCAAGGGCGTGAAAGCGTTCGGCCAGGTCGTGGACATCGCCGACGGCGCAGCCCTGCAGGGCTTTGTCCGGGCGGCCGCCGAGGCGCTGGGCGGGCTCGATGTGCTGGTGTCCAACGCCAGCGCCCTGGTGCAGGGCAACGCCGAGGCGGACTGGCAGGCGATGTTCGACGTCGACATGCTGGGCGCCGTGCGCACGTGGGAGGCGGCTCAACCTCTGCTGGCCAAGGCCGCCGCCGACAAGGGCGATGCGGCCTTCCTGATCATCTCGTCGGTCTCGTCGGTGAACGCCGACGCGCCCAGCGCCTACGGCGCCATGAAGGCCGCCCTGATCCACTTCGCCAAGGGCGTGGCGCGGCAGAACGCGGCGGCCAAGGTCCGCTGCAACGTCGTTTCGCCCGGCACAGTCTATTTCGACGACGGGGTCTGGGGGAACGTGAAGCGGAACATGCCGGGCTTCTTCGACCAGATGATCAAGCGCAACCCGACCGGGCGCATGGCGACGCCCGAGGAGATCGCCGCGGCGACGGTGTTCCTGGCCAGCCCGCGTTCGGCCTTCACCACGGGCGTCAACATGATCGTCGACGGCGCGATCACCACGCGGGCGAACTACTAGGCCATGAGCGGCCAGGTCCATTTGCAGGCGATCAGCCCAGCGGTGGTCCTGCTGGAGATCGACAACCCGCCCATGAACCCGCTGGGCGCGGCGATGCGCGAGACCTTCCACAGCGTGCTCGACCAGGTCGAAGCCGACGACGACCTGCGCTGCCTGATCGTCACCGGCAAGGGTCGCGCCTTCTGCACGGGCGAGGATCTGAAGTCGACCGGGCCGGAGGGCGGTGACTGGGCCGGTTTCGGCCGGTTGCTGGACCGGCTGGAGGCGAGCCGGGTTCCGGTGGTGGCGGCGGTGAACGGCTGGGCGATCGGCGGCGGCCTGGAACTGGCGCTCTGCTGCGACATCCGGCTGGCGTCGACGGAGGCGAAGTTCGTCTGCGCCGGCGTCAACGTCGGGCTGATGGCCTCCACCTACCGCCTGCCGCGTCTGATCGGGACGTCCCGCGCCAAGGCCATGTTGCTGACCGGCCTGCCGCAC
>JAFEDM010000261.1 GCA_018241625.1 Pseudomonadota bacterium
CGGATCGCGCAGATCCTGCGCGGGCCGGGCTTCGCCACGCGCCAACGGCGCCGTTTCTGCGCGAACGGGGACGGCGTGTCGCGCCGCGCCGTGGCAAGATCGGGCCGTGACGCCATCGATTCCCGCCTTCGGCGACCGCACGGCCCTGGTCCGGGACGCTCTGCTGCTGACCGCCATGGGCCTGTTCCTGGCGGTGCTCGGGCCATTCGGCAGCATCACCGCGCCGATCGTTGTCCGCTTCATCTACTGGCCCGGCGTGATCGTCGGCGGTGGGATGATCGGGATCGTCATCGATGAACTCGGCGGCCGGCGGCTCGCGAGCCCCTGGCTGCGCTGGGCCTTCTCCTCGGTGACCATGACCCCGCTGGTCTGCGTGCTGGTCGCCCTCGCCTCCGACTGGGCGTTCGGGCCGTCGCTGCCGCGGAACTATCCGAGACTGGTCTGGCAGGTCTTCGTGATCAGCGCCGCACTCATGGGCGTACGCCAGCTGATCGAGACGGCCTCCGCCGCCGCCGCGACGAAGCCCGAGGCGATGGGACCGCCGGGCGACGAGGCGTTCCGCAAGCGCCTCTCCGCCCGCTTCCGCACGGCGCGCCTGATCGCCGTGGAGGCCGAGGACCACTACCTGCGGATCCATACGGACCTCGGTTCAGAGCTGATCGCTCTGCGCTTCTCAGACGCCCTGGCCGAGCTGGCCGGCGTGACGGGCTTCCAGGTCCACCGCTCCTGGTGGGCCGCGGCGGACGCCATCGAGGGCGTGCGCTGGAAACGCGGTCGCGGCGAACTGCGCCTCGCGGGCGGGCTGACCGCGCCGGTCAGCCGCACCTACGCGGCGGACCTCAAGGCGGCCGGCTGGTTCTAATATCAGCCGTCATCCCGGCCGCAGCGAAGCGGAGAGCCGGGACCCAGCAGTTGAGGCGCTGGAGCGACTGGGTCCCGGATCGGCCCTGCGGACCGTCCGGGATGACGGTTCGAGCTTTAGGCCTGCGTTGCCAGCCACTCCGACACGTGGCGCTGCAGCACGGTCAGCGGCATGGCGCCGGAGAGCAGCACCGCGTCGTGGTAGGCCTTGAGGTCGAACTTCGGGCCCAGCTTGGCCTTGGCCTCGTCGCGCACTTTCACCCAGACGGTGTGGCCGACCTTGTAGCTATTGGCCTGGCCCGGGCTCACGAAGTAGCGCTCCACCTCACGCTGGGCGCGGCTCTTCGTGTTGCCGATGGTGTCGACCATGTACTGGGTCGCCTGCTCGCGGGTCCAGCGCTTGGCGTGGATGCCGGTGTCGGTGACCAGGCGCGCGGCGCGGAACAGCAGCGACTGCAGGTAGCCGGCCTCGCCCAGCGGGTCGAAGTCGTTGGCGCCCAGTTCCTGGGCCAGCTGCTCGGCGTAGAGCGCCCAGCCCTCCACGAAGGCCGAATAGCCGCCGCCGGCCCGGCGGATGATCGGGATCTCGGTGGATTCCTGCGACAGAGCGATCTGCAGGTGGTGGCCGGGAATGGTCTCGTGGTGCGCCAGGGTCCAGAGGTTATAGCGCGGCCAGTCCGAGACCTCCTTCAGGTTGATGTTGAAGTAGCCCGGTCGCGACCCGTCCAGCGGGGCGGAGTTGTAGTAGCCGTTGGCGGCGCCGTCCTGGATGAACACCGGCACCCGGCGCACGGCGACCTTGGCTTTCGGAAGCGTGCGGAAGGCGTTCGGCAGCAGCTTGTAGACGTCCGCGATGTGGTCGTTCAGCAGCTTCAGGATTTCCGCGCGGCCGGCGTCGCTGTCGGCGAACACCTGATCCGGGCGGTTGTTGAGCTGCACGAGGCGCGCGCCGACCGTCCCCTGGCTCAGGCCCTGCTTCCTGAGGATCGCGTCGAGCCGGCCGGAGATCTCCGCCACCTGGTCGCGGCCCAGCTGGTGGACCTGTTCGGGCGTGTAGTCGGTGGTGGTGGAGGCCTTCACCGCGTCGGCGTAGTAGGCGTCGCCGTTGGGCAGCGACCAGGCGGCGTTGTTCGGCCCGGCCTTCGCCTTCAGCGCCTGCATGGCGGCGATCTGACGATCGAGCGCCGGGAACACCTCGCCCTGGACGATCCTGGTCGCCCGGCCCTCCCAGTCGCCCGAAACATTGGCTGCCTTGGCCTTCTTCACCAGAGAGGTGACGAGGATGGTCTGGGCGGCCGGCTGGTCGCGCAGCGCCTTCATCTGACCCACCGAGAGGTCGCAGACGAAGGTCGCCGGGATGGCGCCCAGGGCCACGTCATGCCGCTGGCGCTCCAGGTCCTGGTCCATGACCCGGGCGAAGGCCGACAGGCGCGAGAGATAGGCCTCGGCGTCGCTGGCGTCCGCCACCTTGTGGGAGTTGTCGAGGAAGTCCGGGACCTCCTGGTAGGAGCCCGACTGCTGGCTGATGACGTAGGGCCGGAAGTTGCCGCCGACGTCGCCGAACTTCCACTTCTCGCTGGCCCGGAGCGTCTGCTCCTGGCCGTACAGCACCACGTCGAGATCAATCTTCGAACTGGGGCCCAGCTTAGCGCGGTCGATGGTGTGCAGCTGGGCGACGCGGGCGCGGGTGCGCTCCAGCCGCTTGGCCTTGGCCGCCAGGTCGACGTCGTCGAGCTGGGACTTCAGGGCCGCGCGGGCGCCCTTGTCGAGGCCGAGCGAGGTCGCGCGCCTGGGGCTCTCGTCCACCTGCGCCTCGAACTGCGCATCCAGCATCGCGCGCAGCTTGTGGTCCTCCGACCCCGCGGGGAAGGGGTTCGGTCGCGGCCCCTGGGCGAAGGCCGGCAGGGCGGTCGCCAGCGCGGCGCCAGCGGTGGTGGCGAGGAAACTGCGGCGATCGAATTGGCTCATCGATGATCTCTCTCAATATCGATCGTCATCCCGGCCGTAGCGAAGCGTAGAGCCGGGACCCAGCCGCTTCGATGCCGCGGCTGCTGGGTCCCGGATCGGCCTGCGGCCGTCCGGGATGACGTCTGGGTTAGGTACGTTTAGCCGCGATAAACTCATCCACCCGCCGCTCCAGCACCGTCAGTGGCATGGAGCCCGAGAGCAGCACCGCGTCGTGGAACTGGCGGATGTCGAAGCGCGGGCCGAGCGCCGCCTTGGCCTTCTCGCGCAGCCGCAGGATCGAGACCTTGCCCACCATGTAGCTACAGGCCTGGCCCGGCGTGACGCAGTAGCGCTCGATCTCCTGCTGGGCCAGCGTGATGGGGTCGCCGTCGACGTCGCTGAGCGCCTGAGACGCCTTCTCGCGGCTCCACTTCAGCGAATGCAGGCCGGTGTCGGTGATCAGGCGGCCGGAGCGCAGCAGGGCGTCGTGGATGTAGCCCAACTCCCAGTCCGGGTGATCCTTGTAGAAGCCCATCTCCTGGGCCAGCTGCTCCACATAGAGCGCCCAGCCCTCGCCATAGGCCCCGAAGCCGCCGGCCTTGCGGATCATCGGCAGGTCGGCCTGGCGCTGCAGGGTGTTCTGCAGGTGGTGGCCGGGAATGCCTTCGTGGAAGGTGGTGGTCGGCATGTCCCAGAAGGGCGCCTCGGCCGTGTCGCGCAGGTTCAACCAGTAGATGCCCGGCCGCGTCCCATCCAGGCTGCCGGGCGTGTAGTGGGTGGACGAGCCGGCCTCCGTCTCCTTCGGGATGCGGCGGATCTCTAGCGGCGTCTTCGGCAGGGTCCCGAAGTATTCGGGCAGCCGCGCCTGCATGGCCTGCACCAGGGCGTTGAGGTCGGCGACCTCCTTGGCCTTGCCCTCGTCGGTGTTGGGATAGAGGTACTTCGGGTCCTTGAAGAGCGCGCGGTAGCGGTCGGCGACGCTGCCCTGCGTCATCCCCAGCTTCTTGAAGAGCACATCGGCGCGGGCGTTCA
>JAFEDM010000262.1 GCA_018241625.1 Pseudomonadota bacterium
ACAATTGGCGCGACGACGAAGCGATCGCGGGTGAAGACGGCCCTCCGCGCGATGAGCAGGAGATGCTTGATGAGCTGCAGGCTGAGGTTGGGAAGGCGAGGACCGTGCCTCAGATGATCAACGCCCTCTACAACGAGGATCTGCCTGGCTGATTCCGACGTCCCGGCTTCACTTGGCTTCGGTCAGCCGCTCAGCCGAGCCAAGACTTACACACCCAGTTACACACCTGCCCTTGATTTTCAAGTATTATCCATTATTATCAAATGGATAGTTCAGGTGTGTCTGACTCAAAATCTATTGCCGAGCGGCGTGCTGGTTCGAGTCCGGCCTGGGGCGCCTTCAAGATCGAGCGGCCGGCCTAGGCCGGCGCGGACAATCCGACATCGCGGCGAGGGCGCTAGAGGACGATCGCCTCGCAGCCGGTGCCCTCGAGGGCCGACGTGACGGTGGCGCGGTCCGCCGGGCTGAGGCCCGCGAACTCCTCGCGCAGCCACATCAGGCACTTGGCCTGGTAGGGGAATGGCTGCTGGGTCCAGGTTTGGCCGTCGATCTCGACCTCAACCTCCGCGGCGCCCGCCTGCACCGCCTTGGCGTTGGCCAGCAGCAGTGGCGCATAGACCCGGCCGATCTCGGCCAGCAGCGCCTTCAGCGTGGGCGGCGGCGCGGCGGCGGAGACCCAGTCGCCGTCCTTGGGCTCCAGGCCCGTCAGGTCCTCCGTCGAGCCCACCCAGGCGAAGACCCTCGGGGCCAGCTCCGACGCGACGGCCTGGGGCGTCGGGTCGAAACCCACCAGCTGGGTGAGCTGGCCGAAGGCGGCGAAGTCGCCGCCGCCGGGCCGGCCGCCCAGGAAGAAGGGGTGCTCGCGCAGGTGCGCCTCGAACACCAGCAGGAAGCGGCGGTAGCTGGCCTCGATCAGGTCCCACGTCTTGGGGTTCGAACCGACGTAGCGCAGGCGCGGGATCTGGCGTGCGGCGATGCCGTCGCTGGCGGCCTTGAGCTCGGCGTCGGACGCCCAGGTCCCGCGCCAGGCTGGCAGCACGTTGGAGGCGCGCCGGATGTCGTCGGCGTAGTGCCAGCGGTAGTGGAACATGGCCTTGGTCAGCCACTCGTCGCCATAGTCCTCCAGCAGGGAGTCGAGGAAGGCGAGCGCCGGGTCGTCCGGGCGAACCTTCCGATCCGGATAGGTCGCGTCCAGCCGCCGCAGGATCGGCGAGGAGTCGGTCACCGCCTGCAGCTGCCCCGACGCATCGGGGAAATAGAAGGTGGGCAGCAGGCTGACCTTGGGCGCCGGCATGCCCGGGGCGTCGTGCGAGCCCATCAGCAGCCGGTACGGCAGCCGGCGGTAGCGCAGCAGCGCCAGCATTTTGCGCGTGTAGGGCGACCCCGGGACGCCCTTCAAGCTGATCAGTGACGGCCCGGCCATGTGCTTGCGTCCCCTCCTGGATGTCCGGCCGCATTGACAGAGGGCCGGGCTTGCCGGATTAAGTGAACTGAAATTCCGGTTCCGTTCAAGCGGTAACCTCGACGGCCGACAGAGCCGCGGAGTTTCAAGGGCAGGATTGTTTTCAGGGAGGACGCCATGGCGGCGCGGATCGAGGACCTCGGGCGCTGGGCGGCGCTGGCGGCAAGCTTTTCCGCAAGCCTGGCGGTCGCCGGCTGTTCGGCGCAGGCGCAGACGACAGCCAAGCCCCATGCGCCGCGTCACGCGACCGCGCCTGCGGCCGACAAGACCGGCGGCGACCGCAGCGTCTATTTCGGCGAACTGCACCTGCACACCGCCTACTCGTTCGACGCCTGGAGCCTGATGGGCACCAAGACGACGCCGGAACAGGCCTACGACTTCATGCAGGGCAAGCCGGTGAAGGTGAATGGCGTCTGGCAGAAGCGCGCCTGGCCGCTCGACTTCGCCGCGGTGACCGACCACTCCGAGAACATGGGGGTGATGAACCAGCTGGACGATCCGGACAACGCCTTCGCCAAGACCGAGATCGGCCAGAGGATCGTCAAGGACACCGCCCAGGCGTTCTACATCCTGAAGAACGCCGTGGACCACCACACGCCGGTTCCGGGCCTCAACCCCAAGCCGGCCATGCGCAGCGCCTGGGACCGCGAGATCGCCGCCGCCAATGGGGCCTACAAGCCGGGCCGGTTCACCAGCTTCATCGGCTACGAGTGGTCGTCGATGGACAAGGGCCGCTACAACCTGCACCGCAACGTGATCTTCAAGGGCGACACCGCGCCCATGCCGTTCACCTCCGGCGACTCGCCGCGGCCGGAGGACCTCTGGACCTATCTGGAGAAGAACCGCGCCGCCGGCGTGGAGGCGATCGCCATCCCGCACAACGGCAACGTCTCCGGCGGCCTGATGTACGACTGGAACGACAGCGACGGGCGGCCGATCAGCGAGGCCTACGCCCAGCATCGGGCGCTGAACGAGCCCCTGACCGAGATC
This sequence comes from Pseudomonadota bacterium, assembly GCA_018241625.1. Taxonomy (GTDB): domain Bacteria; phylum Pseudomonadota; class Alphaproteobacteria; order Caulobacterales; family Caulobacteraceae; genus Phenylobacterium. The sequence goes on from JAFEDM010000262.1 coordinate 2,453, forward strand.
GTCCAGAACAAGGGCCAGTCCGACACCCTGCCGGAGCTGTCGTCCTCCGACGAATTCGCCGAGTTCGAGATCTTCGACCGCCTGCTCACCCACCCCGAGGAGAAGAGCAAGCCGCACGGCAGCTACATCCGCGAGGCCTTCGGCCGCGGCCTGGTGATCCAGCAGAAGGTGGGCGCCAATCCCTTCAAGTACGGCGTGGTCGGCGGCGCCGACCTGCACAACGGCCTGGAGACCAGCGACGAGAACGCCATGGCCGGCGGCCCCTTCGGCATCGACCCGAAGACCGCGCTGCCCAGCCGCGAGGAAGCCAAGCACCGGCTGAACCTCGTGCCGACCCCCGCGCTGATCGACGAGGAGGCGGAAGAACAGGGCAAGCCGCACCGCAACGAGGACAACACCATCTTCTCCTCGGCCGGCCTGACCGGGGTCTGGGCCGAGAAGAACGACCGCGACTCGATCTTCGCGGCGCTGAAGCGCAAGGAGACCTTCGCCACCTCCGGGCCGCGCATCCGGGTCCGCGCCTTCGGCGGCTGGGCGTTCGGCGCCGACGCGCTCGGCAAGCCCGGCTGGACGGCCAAGGCCTATGCCACCGGCGTCCCGATGGGCGGCGACCTGCCCCAGCGGCCGGCGGGCGCCGGCGCGCCCAGCTTCATCCTGCAAGCCATGAAGGCGCCCGAAAGCGGCAACCTGGACCGCATCCAGGTGATCAAGGTCTGGCTGGACGGCCAGGGCTATAAGGAAAAGGTGTTCGACGTCGCCCTGTCCGGCGGCCGCAAGGTCGACCCGAAGACCGGCAAGGCGCCGGCGGTGGGCAACACGGTCGACCTCAAGACCGGCGCCTACAAGAACACCATCGGCGCGCCGGCGCTGCAGACGGTGTGGCGCGACCCGCAGTTCGATCCCGCAAAGCCCGCCGTCTACTACGTGCGGGTGCTGGAAATCCCGACACCGCGCTGGACGACCCTGCTGGCCATCAAGCGCCACCTGCCCTTCCCGGCCAACCGGCCGACGACCATCCAGGAGCGGGCCTGGGGTTCGCCCATCTGGTACACCCCGGCCAGTCCGCAGCAGGCCCAGGCGCCGGTCCGCGCCCACGCCGGCTAGGCCGGTGACGGTCGAGCCCGAATACGTCCTCTACGGCTCCCACCAGAGCCTGTTCAGCCGCAAGCTGGAGGCGGCGCTGCAGTTCTATGGCGCGCCGCACCGCTTCGTGCTGAAGCGCGGCCTCGCCGACGCCAAGGCGATCGAGCAGCGGGCCGGCACGCACCAGGTCCCGGTGCTGCAGACGCCCGAAAACTGGATGCTCAGCGACACCACCCCGATCCTGGAGCTGCTGGACAGCCGCTTTCCGGACCGGCGGCTGTTCCCGCCCGGCGCGCTTGGCGTCCTGACCCACCTGGTGGAGGAGTTCCTCGACGAGTGGGTGGCCCGCACCATGGTGCACTACCGCTGGCATTATCCTCACAGCGCGCGGATGGCGTCGGTGGCCATCGCCGGCGGCGATGAGGCGCAGGCCGAGCAGGTGCGGGGCTGGGGCCCCCGCGCCTCCCGCGCCACCGGCACCGAGCTGCCGGTCCATCAGCGCGCGGCCGAGGACGAATACCTGCGCCTGCTGGTCGCAGCCGACAGCCAACTGGCCAGGACGCGCTATCTGCTGGGCGACCGGCCCAGCGCCGTGGACGCCATGATGCTGGGCGGGTTCCGCGCCCACACCCTGCATGACCCCGACCCGAAACGCGTGGTCGAACGCTTCCCGCGGTTGGTCGCCTGGGCGACGCGCGCCGCCGACTGGAACGGCCGCGGCGAGTGGGAAGCCTTCCCCCGCTCGACGCCGTTCGCGCGCCACGTCCTGACGGAACTGGCCGCCGCCTATGTCCCGGTGGTCGAGGCCAACGCCGCCGCCCTGGCCGCCGGCGACAAGGCGTTCAGCGTCATGACCTATGGCGAGCCGGCCAGCTACCTCGCCCGGCCCTATCCCGAGCGGTCGCGGCGGATGGTGGGCGCCCGCATCGCCCGATTGCCGCCCGAAGCCCGCACGGCGGTGGAGGCGTGGCTCGCCGAACACGGTCTTTCGACCTTCGCGCCCGCATCGTCAATGTGAGTCATCGTTCCGGTTGACAGCGCCGCAAGCGCATCCGATCTTTGGAAGCGGAATTCACGTTCGCGTCTAGACGAGCGCGTTCCGGGGAAACACCAGGGGAACCACCATGACCACGACTGCGTCTGTGCGCCGGCTTCTGCTGCTCGGCGGTTCGCTTCTCGTCCTGGCCGCGCCGGCGGCCGCCTCGGCCCAATCGGCGGATCGGGCCGGCAAGCCCGCCGCCGCGACCGCCGCCGACACCGTCGAGGTGGAGACCCTGATCGTCACCGCCGCCAAGCGCAGCGAGGACATCCAGGACGTGCCGATGTCGGTCTCGGCCTTCAGCGGCGCGACCCTTGAGAAGGCCGGCATCGTGAACTTCTCGGAAGTGGCGCGGCAGCTGCCCAGCGTCCAGCTGGTGTCGTCGAACAACAACCGCAACACCACCCTCCTGATCCGCGGCATCGGCTCGTCGGGCACCAACCCCGGCATCGAGCCCAGCGTCGGCATCTTCCTCGACGGCGTCTACATGCCGGCCGCCGGCCCGATCCAGTCGAACATCCAGGACATCGCCTCGGTGGAAGTGCTGCGCGGGCCGCAGGGCACTCTCTATGGTCGCAACACGCCGGTGGGCGCGGTGAACATCGTCACCCGCGACCCGACCTCCGCCTTCGAGGCGCAGGGGACCGCCGGCTTCGGCAACTTCGGCGAATATCACCTGCAGGGTTATGTGGGCGGGGCGATCGCCGAGAACCTGAACGGTCGCGTCACCGCCTGGGTCAACTCGCACGACGGCTATGAGAAGAACCTGTTCAACGGTTCGCACACCAACGACGGCGAGCAGGAGGGTGTGCGCGCGCGGGTGAAGTGGACGCCCAGCGACGACGTCACCGCCAACTTCATCGGCTACTACACCCGCCTGCACTCCCACTGCTGCACCGGCGAGCCGATCAACCCGACCGGCCCTGGCGGCATCGCCACGCCCAGCTTCCTGGCGGCCCTGGTCGCGGCGGGCCATCCGTTGACCAAGCTCACCAGCCTGGACTTCACGGTCGACGACGAGACGGTCGGCAACGACCTGACGCAGATCTACGGGACCTCCGCCCAGTTCGACGTCAAGCTGCCCGGCGGCCATACCCTGACCTCGATCACGGCGTTCAACTCGTTCTACGACAACATCAAGACGCTCTCGGCCGACGGCCTGCCAGTCGACGTGGGCACCGGCCCGCAACCCCTCCACCTGAACAACTACAGCGAGGAGCTGCGGATCGCCTCGCCCACCGGCCAGAAGCTGGAGTACCTGGGCGGACTCTACCTGTTCCGCGAGACCGCCGACTACCGCAACGGCTTCACCGCCCACGCGGGCGCGACCCGCGTCTTCCCGGGCGGCGTCGGGCCGATCACCCCCGGCGACCACACCCTCTACATCTACAATCAGACCACCAAGAGCGTGGCGGCCTTCGGCCAGGCGACCCTGCACCTGACCGACGCCTGGCGAGTGACCGGGGGCCTGCGCTACTCCAGCGACGACAAGGACGCCAATACCCAGTCGATCGACAATCCCGGCGCCTCGGCCGGCTTCAAGGCGGCCTTCCCGGTGAACCCGGAACAGGTGCTGAGCCGCAAGGACAGCAAGCTCACCTGGTCGGTGGGGACCCAGTACGACATCGCCCACGGCGTGATGGCCTATCTGATCGCGGCGACCGGCTTCAAGGACGGCGGCTTCAACGCCCGCCAGACGGCGGTCAACACCCCGCTGGCCTTCGACCCGGAGACCTCGACCACCTACGAATTGGGCGTGAAGTCGACCCTGTTCGACCGCCACTTGGTGCTGAACGCCGACGTCTTCCGCATGGACCTGGACAACTTCCAGGAGTCGACGCTGAACCCGACCACCGGCGTGGGTTTCATCGTCGGCAACGCCGGCGACCGGCGTGTCGACGGACTGGAGGTCGACCTGCGCTGGACGCCCATCGACCACCTCTCGATCACCGCCAGCGGCCAGGTGAACGACGCGAAGTTCACCAGCTATCACGCCGCCCAGTGCTACGTCGGCAAGACGCCGAACGGCGCCAAGCCCGGCACCTGCGACTACACGGGACTGCGGCCCGCCTACAACCCGGCCTCGTCCGGCAGCCTGGCGGCCAACTACGAGTTCCCGTTGCAGTCCGACGCGCTGTGGGCCTTCCTCAACGGCTCGGTCACCTATCAGGACAAGCAGCTGGAGGACGGCACCCTGGATCCGCGCTCGCAGCAGAAGGCCTATGCGCTGACCAACCTGCGGATCGGCATCGGGCCGCATGACGGCCATTGGAACCTGGCCATCTACGGCAAGAACCTGGGCAACGAGGCTTATTATGTGACCACCGCCTCACAGCCGCTGTCCGCGCTGATCAGTTCCGGTGGCACGAGCGCGCCGAGCGGCTTCTTCGGATGGTACGGCGCGCCGCGCACCTATGGCGTGGAATTCACCATCCGGCATTGATCCGGAGGCGCAACGTGGCGGGCGGCCGCATCCGCGGGCGCCCGCGCTTGCCACGTCAGCTTACCGGGCGCAGAGGATGCCGCGGCGGAGGATGGATGGGACGACAGGCCTGATGAGCGAAGGCGAGGCGCAACCGGAAGCGGGCGACGTGGCGTGGGCGAAACCCGCCTACCAGCAGCGTAGCCGCCAGCAGCGCGATCGCCTGCTGAAAGCCGGCGAGCGCGTCTTCGCCGAAAAGGGCTTCTGGCAGGCGCATGTGGCCGACATCGCCAAGCGCGCCGGGTGTTCGGTCGGCAGCTTCTACCGCCGCTTCCACGACAAGGACGCCTTCTTCCTGTCGCTGCAGACCGACATGGCGGCGCACGGCTCGGCCAACATCGCCAAGTTCTTCGACGATCCCGCCGCCCTGGCCGACCCGCTGGACGAGGTCTTCATCCGCCTGGTGGGCAACTCGGCCCGCGCGATGAAGGGCATCGAGGGCTACTACCGCGCGCTGTTCGAACTCGCGCTGCGCGGCCACGACGTCTGGCCGCCGATGCGCAGGATCGAGATCATGGAGGCTGAGCGGATCATCGACCTGCTGCGTCGCCGCGGCCAACCCGTGGACGACGGCTTCCTGGAGCGCGCCCACCTCGCGATCAGGATGATGCACGGCCAGATCATCAGCGCCATGCTGCACGGCCCTGGCCCCTTCGCCGTCGACGACCCGCGCTTCCATCGCGAGCTCGGCCTCATGGTCGTGCGCTACCTGAGCCTCGACACTCCCCAGCGGTCCGGCCGCGCCTAGCGCCCCGTCGCCGCCGACGGTGCGGAACACCTGACCGACCTCCCCGTTTCTGGCGCGCCGTTCGAGGGAGAGCCATGGAAACGACCCACCTCACGCAGGCGGATTTCAGCGCCCCGGCGATCCGCGTCTCCGGCCCGGTCGACTACGCCATGTACACGCGTTTCCGCGACCAGCTGGACGCCGCGCCACAGACGGGCCTGGTGGTCGTGGAGCTGTCGACCCTGGGCGGCGACCCGGAGGTCGCGCGGATGATGGGCGAGGACATCCGCTTCCATAGCGACCTCGTGCCCGAGCGGCGGCTGGTGTTCCTGGGCAAGGCCGCGATCTATTCGGCGGGCACCACCTTCATGAGCTTCTTCCATCGCGCGAACCGCTACCTCACCCGCGGCACGCGGCTGATGATCCACGAGCGCCGGCTGATCCGGACCCTGCAGATCAACGGCCCGCTGACCAGCTGCATCGCCGACGTCGAGGCGACGCTGAACGAGATCAAGGGTTCGATCGTCATCCAGAACGAGGGCTTCGAGAACCTGATCCGCGGCTCCAGCGTCAGCCTGGAAGAGCTGCTGAAGCGCGCGCCCAGCAACTGGTACATCGAGGCCCGCGAGGCGGTGGAACTGGGCCTCGTCGAGGCGGTGATCTAGCGCCGAGGCCAAGCTTTTGAGGTCTGGAGCAACTCCCGCCCGGCTCGGGAGTTGCGGTTGGATCATCGCCGCCGGGGAACGACGTGCCCACCTATCGCCTCTATCCCCTGACACCCGCCGGCGCGCCGCAAGATCCGGTGGAAATCGCCACCTATGACGATTCCGCCGCCATGCGCTGGGCGATGCGCCAGACCTTCGCCTTCGGTTGCGACATCTTCCTGGCCGGTCGGTTCGTCGCGCGCGTGCACCGCCCGCAGGCGGCGACGGAATCCGCTTTCGACCAGCGCCCTAGCCCGGTGTGAACCAGATCGGCGAGGTCCAGGCGCGCTCCTGAAGGGTGGCCGGAACGCGGGTCGGGACCGGCAGGTGGGCGCGCAACGCCAGCAGGGTCGACCAGCGCGGCGTCGGGATCTCCAGCACCCGGGCGTAGTAGACCGTGGGCGTCTTCGGATCGAAGGCCGGATCGCGCCAAACCGCCGACAGCGAAGCCGCCCCGATGGTGTTGGCGTAGGCGCCGGTCTTGAGGTCGACGGTGTTGCCCACCGGCGGCGTCTTGCCCGTCGCCGGGTCGTCCTTGCGTCCCCCGCTGAGGGCGACGTCGAAGACCTTTTCCCGATAGGTCTTGCCGTCCAGCCAGATCTTCACGACCTGGATCCGGTCGAGGTTCGCGCCGGTCGGGTCCTTCATCGCCTGCAGGACCAGGGTCGGTGCGCCCGCCGCCTTGGGCCGGGCCGGCAGGTCGGACCCCATCGGCACGCCGTGGGCATAGGCCTGCTTCACCCAGTCGGCCTTCTGCAACAGGCCGGGCGCCAGGTCCCAGCCGCCGAACATCCGCACCCGGATGCGCGTGCCCGAGGTCCCGAAGGTCTCCTTGCGCCGCAGGGCGGCGAAGATGGAGTCGCGGGTGTTCTCCTCGGCCCAGACGCCGGTGATCCCGGCCGAACCCAGCTGCAGCGGATCGTTCTCATTCTGGCCGCTCGGCCGCACGATCTTGCTGGTGCCGGTCATGTCCAGGTTGGCGCGCGCGATGGCCTCGCTCAGGATCATGGACTTCGGATCCGTGCCGAAGGAGCCGCCCTGGGCGGCGGCCTCGTCGCTGGTGGTGAGGCCGTTGTGGATGTCGGAGCCGCCGACCAGGCCCATCTTGAACGGGTTGGCGCCGACCTGGCTCTGGATCACCAGGCCGCGGCCGTAGGCCTCGCGCACGTAGGACCCGTGCTGGTTGGGGGCGCTCTCGCCCTTGTAGATCCGGTCCAGGATCTGGAAGTTGGCGAACTCGTCGGCGGGCGACAGCTCGGGCGTGGTCTCCGACGAACCCTTGATCTGGCTGATCTCGGCCAGCGGTTCGTTGATCACCCGGCGCTGGGCGTAGGCCGCGTCGATCGGGCGGCCGTCCGAACCGTTCCAGTCGAAGTCGCGCCCGTCGCTGAGGTTCGAATTGTGCGGGATCGCCAGGACGTCGATCCCCTGGGCGCGGACCGACTCCAGGTACTTCCACAGGTCCTCAGGCTTGTTGGAATCGACGCCGGTGAAGGGGTTCGGAGCGTGATCGGCGTTGAAGATCACGTTGCGGTGCATGTGGATCCCCTGGCCGGGGGACGCGGTCCATTCGTAGCCGATGAAGGTGGTGAACTTGCCGGGCCGGTAGTTGGCGTTGGCAGCCTTCATCTCGACCGTCCAGGCGTTGGCGTCCTCCGCCGCGGCGCGCATGGCGTCGGCGGAAGGGCCCATGTGGCCCTCGATGACGCGCGCGGCGTCGAAGAACTGCTGGCGGCCGCCCTGGGCCATCTGCTTGCCGAAGTCGGTCTGGGAGAACCGGCTGCCGGGCACGTCGAGCTGGGCCACCGCGCCGATGTACTCCGAGTGGTCGGTGACCGCGGTGAAGTCGAGCGGCCAGGCGCGCCGGGCGGGCACGGTCGCGGCGTCGGTCTTCAGCCCCTGCTCCTTGGCGACCTGGGCGGCCGGGATCATCACCGTTTCGCCGCGGGCGAAGCGGTAGGCGATGTCTGGCGTGACCTTCGTGCCGCTCACCCAGGCGTCGAAGCTCATGGTGGTGTGCAGGTGCAACTCGCCGAAGAAGGCGCGCCGTTCGGCCGGTGCGATCCGCGCCGATGCGCTCGGCGGCGGCTTCACCGCCTGGTCCGGCGCGGCGGTGTCCGCGGCGGCGACCAGGATCAAGACCGTGCTTCCGAACAGACCCGCCCTGAACAGTCTCATTGCCGCCCTCCCTCTCACGCCGCCCGACTCTAGGCTGCGGCAGCCGCCCGGCTGAAGCAGGCGTCCAATGCGGTTTCGACCTGCGGAATGTCGTCCAGGCTGAGGCACAGCGGCGGCACCATCCGCAGGATGTTGCGGTTGGGCCCGGACTTGCTGACCACGATGCCCAGGTCCCGCGTGAGCTCGAATATGGTCGCCGTCTCGGCGGTCGCCGGCTCGCGCGTGCGGCGGTCGCGCACCAGCTCGATCGCCTGCATGAGACCGCGCCCGCGCACCTCGCCGATGATCTCGTACTTCTGGTGCAGTCGCTGCAGCGCCTGGCCGAGCGCCGCGCCCACCGTCTTGGCGTTGGCCTGCAGCCCTTCCTCGTCCAGCACCTGCAGCACCGCGCGCCCGGCCGCGCAGGCCACCGGATTGGCGCCATAGGTGTTGAAGTAGAACTTGTCGGCCAGCACCTCGGCCACATGCCGCTGGGCCACGACGGCGCCCAGCGGGAAGCCGTTTCCGATGCCCTTGGCCATGACCACGATCTCGGGGATCACGTCGTGCGCCTCGAAGGCCCAGAAGCTGTCGCCGGTGCGGCCGAAGCCGGACTGCACCTCGTCGGCGATCAGCACGCCGCCCCGCGCCCGCACCTTCTCCGTCGCCGCCTTCAGGTAGCCAGGCGGCAGTTCGATGATCCCGCCATAGCCCTGGACCGGTTCGACCAGCAGGCCGGCCAGCCGCCCTGAGGTCGAGTGCTGGATCGTGCGGTCGATCTCGGCGAGGTAGGCGTCCACATCGGCCCCAAACGCCCCGCGATACGGGTCGGGATTGGCCACGTGATGGATGCCGCCCAGCAGGGGCACGTTGTGCCGGAACCCGCTGATGCCGGTCAGCGACTGCGCGCCCATCGTCGCCCCGTGATAGGCGTTGCGCAGCGCCAGCATGTCGATGTGGCCGGTGAAGGCCTGGGCCATGACCAGGGCCAGGTCGATCGCCTCGGCCCCGCTGTTGGTGAAGTGGACCACCCAGTCGGCTCCGGCCGGCATCTTGGCCGCCAGCTCCTCGGCGAAGTGCGCCGGCGTCGGATGATAGAACATGGTGGTGCAGTGCTGCAGGTCGTCGACCTGCGCCTTCACCGCGGCGGTGACCTTCGGGTGCGCATGGCCGACCGAGACGCAGACGTTCATGCCCAGGAGGTCGACGTACTTGTTGCCCTTCTCGTCCCACAGGTACTGCCCCTGCCCGCGCTGGAAGATCAGCGGGGTCTTGTAGGGCACGAAGGCGCGCTGGGTGGCGGCGTAGTAGCGGTCGCGCCGGCGCACGATGCCTTCCGTGGACCAGTCGGTGTGGAGCGGGCCGGCGGCCCCGGTCGCAGACTCCGTCGCGGCGTCCATGGGAAGGCTCCTCTCGCGGATCAGTAGGTGGCCGCCAACTGGCTCTTGGCGTCGCTCGCGCGGACGGCGTCGACGCAGGCGCGCAGGTCGGCGAGGTAGGCCTCCCGCACCGGCGCATGCTGCATCGAGAGCATGGTGTGCATGCCCTTGGGATCGCGGGTCAGCCCCGGGATCCAGCCCTTCGCCTTCATCTGCTCGGCCACGGCGTAGATGTCGAACTGGTCGGACCCGAAGTTCAGGATCGAGACGTCGGGCTTGGCCCAGAAGGTGATCCCCTCGATCGCCGACAGGCCGGCCACGTAGTCGTCGACCATCTGGGCGATGTTGCGCGCCGCGTCCTCGTAGCCGGCCAGGCCCAGGTTGTTCAGCACGGCCCAGGCGCCGGCCACCGCCGCGGCGGGGCGCGAACCGCTCATGGTCGCGGTCGTGTAGAGGCCGCTGGGCCAGGCCCCGAGGCGGAAGATCGACCGCTCCAGGTCCTCGCCGTCGCGGAAGAAGACGGTGGACGAAGGCTTGGGCGCGAAGCCGAACTTGTGCAGGTCGGCGGAAATCGAGCGGACGCCAGGATGGCGGAAGTCGAACACCGGCGTGCCCCGCCCGATCCGTTCGAAGAAGGGGGCGATCCAGCCGCCGACGCAGGCGTCCACATGCAGCCAGACCCCGGCTTCGCGGGCGACACGGCTGAGCTCGCCGATCGGGTCGATGACCCCGTGGGGAAAGCAGGGCGCCGAGCCCAGGATCATCATGGTGTTCTTGTCGATCAGGCCGCGCAGGGCTTCGACGTCGACCCGCCGGTCCGGGCCCAGCGGCGCACGGCGGATCTCCACGTCCATCAGCAGCGCCGCCTTGTCGAAGGCCGGATGGCCGCTGATCGGCATGACGATGTTGAGGGGATCGCCCGGCCCGGCCCCGGTCTTGGCCCGGTGCGCCTCGCGCGCCGCCTTCACCGCCAGCAGGATGCTTTCCGTGCCGCCGGTGGTGAACACCCCACGGCCGCCGTCCGGGGCGTGCAGCAGGTCGAGGCCGTAGTCGATGACCTCCTTCTCCATGGCCAGGATGCCCGGATAGGCTCGGGCGCCGCCCAGGGCGTTCTCCGAGAAGTGCTCCATGAAGGCCTTCTTGCCGACCTCATAGGCCTCCGGATTGGCCATGAAGAAGAAGATGGCGGTGCGCCCGCCGCGCCAGTCGGCGTCGCCCGCCGTGCGCGCGTGCATGTCCTTCTGCAGCTCGGGCCAAGCCCGGCCGATAGGGGGAAAAGCCGTCCGCTCTGCGCTCGCCATGTGATCCTCCCGGCACGAACCGGCGGCGCTTCGAACGGCGCCTTGCTCCCGGCCCTGATCGCGTCTTGCGAGGCACGTTATATATGTTACCAATGAGTTTCAAGCAGTATGTTACTCATCGGTTTCAAGCTCGGACGCCGCCGCTCGGGGAGGATCTCGCCATGGCCGATCAAAGCGAAGTGAAGGCGACCGCCGGCCGCCGGGACTTCCTGCTCGGAAGCCTGTTGTCGGCCTCGGCGTTGAGCGCCGCCGGCCGCGCTCCGGCGGCGCCTCGGAAGGCTGCGCGCCGCCAGCCCAACATCGTCTTCATGCTGGTCGACAACTACGGCTACGGCGACCTCGGCTGCTATGGCGGCGGCGAGCTGCGCGGCGTGGCGACACCGCGCGTGGATCGGCTGGCGAGCCAGGGCGTGCGGCTGACCAACTTCAACGTCGAGCCGGAATGCACGCCCAGCCGCTCGGCCTTCCTAACCGGCCGCATGCCGATCCGCAGCGGCACCTCGGCCGTCGAACTGGCCGGGGGCAAGGACGGCCTGGCGCCCTGGGAATACACCCTGGCCGAACTGCTCTCCGACGCCGGCTATTCCACCGCGCTGTTCGGCAAGTGGCACCTGGGCTCCAGCGAAGGCCGCTTCCCGACCAATCAGGGCTTCGACGAGTGGTTCGGCATTCCGCGCAGCAGCGGCGAGGTGAACTGGGTGCTGCAGCCCGGCTTCGATCCGAAGGAGTACCAGCTGCAGTCCGTGATGGAGGGCAAGAAGGGCGAACCCAGCCGCGCGATCCGGCCCTATGACCGCGCCGCGCGCGCCCTGATGGACCGCGAAATCACCGACCGCGCCACCGCCTACATCGCCAGGAAGGCCAAGGAAGACAAACCCTTCTTCCTCTACATCCCCTTCACCCTGCCGCACGATCCGCCGCTGACCCACCCCGATTTCACCAAGCCGAACCGGTCGCAGTACCAGAACGCCATGGACGAGATCGACCACAACGCCGGGCGGGTGATCGACGCGATCGACGCGGCCGGGATCGGCGAGGACACCATCGTCGTCTTCACCAGCGACAATGGCCCGCAGACCTTCCAGGGCATTGGCGTCGACTTCGGCGGCCAGTCGGATTCAGGGCCGTTCCGCGGCGAGTTCCCCAGCGGCTGGGAAGGCGCGGTGCGGGTGCCTTGCGTGATCCGCTGGCCGGGCCGGGCCAAGCCTGGACGGGTCAGCAACCAGATCGTCTCCCTGCTCGACTTCTACCGCACCTTCGCGACCCTGGCCGGAGCGGCCGATCGCGTGCCGACGGACCGCGCGATCGACTCCATCGACCAGAGCGGGTTCCTGTTCGGCGACCAGGCCACCTCCGACCGCGACCACCTGATGATCTTCCACGACAACAAGCTGCTGGCGATCAAGTGGCCTAACTTCAAGATGCACTTCGAGGTGCGCGACGCCCCGCGCGGGCCAGTGGTCACCACCGGCCAGTCGACCACCACGGCCTTCGACAACGTCCTGCCCGAGCCCTGGGTCTTCGACATCGAGAACGACCCGAAGGAGCTGTGGAACATCTCCACGACCAACGTCTGGGTGCGCCGGCCGATGACCAAGATCCGCCGGGCCTATGCGGAGAGCGTCGCGAAGTTCCCGAACCTGCGCCCGGGCGGCGAACGGCCGGAGGCGGTGACGGGCTAGCCCCCTCCGTCCTGGACCGGGTAGGGCGGAACGGTCATGGTTCCCAGACGGTACGCCTCACGCGAAGACAGGTGAAACTGTCGTTGAATGCGGCCCCACCACTTTAGCCGCGTCTCGTCGTCCAGCCCGTCCTTCGCCTCGATCCAGCGAATGAGAGTCTCCAGGAACGGCCCGACGTTCAGCCGCGAGGCGTAGCGCGCGCGCGTCTCCGCCCCGGGCGGCGCGTCCGGCCCGGGCGTGAACCAGCGGACGAGGGTGTAGCTGCCGATCACCCGTCGCAAGGCCTCCGCCCAGTCAGGCTGATCGATGCCGGTTTGCCCGTAACGGAAGACCAGGAGGAACGCTTCCGGACAAACTCTCGCGGCGTGGACGATTTCCCTGGCCCGCTCGCCGTAGCCATAGATCGGCACCTGGTAGGCGATCTCGATCCGCTCAAGTACGAAATCCCGGATCGCATCCAGCAAGGCCTGCTTCGACGGGAAGATCCGGTAGATCAGCACCTTCGGGACGCCGGCGGCGTCGGCGATATCCTGCATGGTCGCCGCGCCCAGGCCCTTGTCCAGGAACACCCGGCTGGCGACCTGGATGTATTCGCGCCGCCGCGCCGCGACATCGACGCGCGGCTTGGAGCCACGACCTTTGCGGGGACGCGCGAGCGAAGGCTCATTCACCGGCTCGGACCCTCCTGTCGACAGGGCTGCGAAGGGCGTCGCCCTCGCAGGAACCAGGGGTTGAACACAACGGGCGCATCTCGTGCAAGACGCAGCGCATCACGACGCCGGCTCCATGTCGGCCACGATGGTGCGGCTGGCCCGCCAGTAGAAGACGACGCCGACCAGGCTCACAACCGAGGCGACGACCAGGGCCGAACGCAAGCCGCCGGCGGGACCTTGGCCCAGCCCATGGGCGAAGGCGTCGCTGAGGCCGCCGATCAGCAGCGGCCCGACGCCGGTGCCCAGCATGTTGATGATGAAGATCAGCACCGCGGTGGCGGTCGCGCGCATGGTGGGCGGCACCACGCCGTGCACCGATGAATAGACCGGCCCGGCCCAGAAGACGTTGGTGGCGCACTGGATCATCAGGAAGACAAACGCCAGGCTCACGCTGTCGACATAGAGGGCCGCGATATAGGCGGGCGTCGCCACCAGCATGGCCACCGCCGGCGCGACGACGACATAGCGCAGGTCCCGCGCCGCGGCGCGGTCGGCCAGCAGGCCGCCGATCCAGCCGCTGATCACGCCCATCACCCCGTTGATCAGCCCCAGGCTCAGGCCCAGGAACCCCACGGCCTGCAGGTGGAAGCGGGCGGCCAGGGCCGCCACCTCGGCGGGATGGCTGCGTAGGAAGAACGAGGCCAGGAACGGCGCCTGCCCGTCGGTGAAGACCATCTTGAACCCCGCCGCCAGCGCCAGCAGCCAGAAGGTCCGCTTGGAAGCCAGCAGGGCGACGGTCTCGCGCACGCTGGGCTGGAGGGCGGCGCCCGTCGCGGCCAGCCGGCGGGCCATTGCGGGCCGGGCTTCCTTGAGGGTGGTCATCACCAGGGCGGCCAGGATCAGGCCCGGCGCCCCGGCGATCAGGAACGCCATGCGCCAGCCGTAGGCGTCCGCCACCAGCCCGCCGAAGCCCATGCCGGTCAGCACGCCCAGCGGCGCGCCCACGGCATAGATGCCGAGTGCGGTCGCCCGCTTCTCCTTCGGGAAGTAGTCGCTGATCAGCGACAGGGCCGGCGGTGTGCAACCGGCCTCGCCCACGCCCACGCCAAAGCGGCAGAGGCAGAGCTGGACGTAGGTTCGCGCCAGTCCGCAGAGGGCGGTGAAGCCGCACCAGACGGTCAGCGCCGCGGCGATGATCATCGGGCGGTGGCGGTGCTCCGCCTGCCGGGCGATCGGCACGGCCAGCAGGGTGTAGATCAGGGCGAACGACACGCCGGACATGATCCCGACCTGCCAGTCCGCCAGTCGCAGGTCGCGCTTGATGGGCTCCGCCAGGATGTTGATCACCTGCCGGTCCAGGCAGTTCAAGACATAGATCGAGAGCAGCAGGCCCAGGGCGTAGCCGCGATAGGCCGTCCCCATGCCGGCTTCCGCGACGGGCGCCTGATCCAGGGCCGTCTCCGCCATGCGTCAGCCTCCCCATCGCCGCGGACCCCGGTTTGGGACCGCAAATATGAAACCAATTGGTAACATCAAAATTCCGGGATGCGAAATGGCGAATTATAATGATACCGACTGGCTACATTCAACTTGATCCCCGCTGGTAACAATCGTACCGTTGTTCGATCAAGAGGGATGAAACGTCCCCTGGGCCGGCGGCCCTTTGAGTGATCGAGGTTCGCCGTACGGCATCAGGAGCGGTTCGAGCCCGACAAAACGGGGGAAGCCAAGATGCCGAACATCAAACTGATGCTGGCCGCGAGTACGGCCCTGGCGTTGAGCCTGGGCTCGACGGCGCACGCCGCTGCCGCGGAGGACACCGCCGGCAAAACCGTCGGGGTCGAGGAACTGGTGGTCACCGCGCAGAAGCGGCCGGAAAACATCCAGGACGTGCCGATGTCGGTCAGCGCCTTCAGCGGCGACATGATCGTCAAGAACAACATCACCAACGTCGCCGACCTGACGCGCTTCACGCCGAGCGTCGGCATCCAGTCCTCGACGAACAACCGCAACTCGTCGATCACCATGCGCAATGTGGGCACGTCCGGCACCAACCCGGGCACGGACCAGGACGTCGGCGTCTTCATCGACGGGGTCTATGTCCAGGTGGCGGGGCCGGTCTACAGCGAGCTCACCGACATCTCGACGGTGGAAATCCTGCGCGGTCCGCAGGGCACCCTGTACGGCCGCAACACGCCGGTGGGCGCCATCAACGTCACCACCAAGGCGCCGACCTCGACCTTCGAGGCGAGCAACATCTTCCAGGTCGGCAACTACGGCCGCGGCAAGGTCTCCGGCGTCATCGGCGGCGGGATCGCCGAGAACCTCGCCGGACGCCTCACCTACTGGGAGGACAAGAGCTCCGGCGACATCAAGAACATCTACAACGGCGAGTGGGTCGACGCCGACCTCAAGGCCGGCGCCCGCGGCCGGCTGCGCTGGACGCCGGACGACCTGACCACGGTCGACCTGATCGGCTATTACTCACACGCCCGGACCAACGGGAACAACGCCACCCAGGTCAATCCGCTGGGAACCGGCGGCATCGTGTTCGGCTACAACCCGACGCCGGCCTCGTTCGCCGCTTCGCCCTTCGTGATCGCCCAGGCGGCGGCCAATCCGGGCCATCCCTATGTGGTGCCGGGCAAGTACAAGACGAACAGCGAGGACGGCGCCGGCGACGTCACTAACATGTACGGGATCTCCGGCCAGGTGACCCGCGGCCTGCCGCAGATCAACGCCACGATCACCGACATCCTGGCCTACAGCTCCTACTACGACCACGCGCCCAACCAGGGCCCGGGCAGCCTGCCGCTCGACCTGGCGACCAACGAGCAGATCGACCAGATCTATTCCACCAGCAACGAGCTGCGGATCGCCTCGGACAAGAAGCAGTTCATCGACTACGTCGCGGGCCTCTTCTACTACCACTCGAAGCTGACCTACGACGCCATCACGACCAGCGGCACCCAGGGCAACCGGGTGTTCCCGGCGGCCCAGGGCGGCGGCGGCAGGATCCCCTTCGGCAACCGCCAGACCCTGATCTACTACCAGAACATCGACGCCTATGCGGTGTTCGGCCAGGCGACCATCAACGTCACCGACAAGTTCCGCGTCACCGTCGGCGGCCGCTACAGCGACGACAAGAAGGACGGCAACATCACCGCCGCCCTGTCGACGATCACGGGCGCCGCGGTCTCGCCGGTGTTCAGCGCCAACCAGGGCGGCGGCGGGGCGATCGCCGCCAGCCGCGACGACAAGGGCAAGACCTGGACGCTCGGCGCGCAGTACGACCTGGCGCCCGGGATCATGGC